>JBBRKU010000368.1:0-3465 GCA_038231735.1 Actinomycetales bacterium
GTACCGACGGGCGACGTCAAAGGCGGCCAGCTGCTGGCCCACTGCCTGCCAGGCCACGCCCAGCCGGGTAACCTTGAGCACCTTATTGGTGTCACGGAAGCTGTTGGCTCCAGCCAGTTTGAACTCGTGCGGAACAACCACGTTCGTGAGCGTGATGTCGGCGTTCTGGACGATCCGCAGCGAAATCTTGTTCTCGATCTTGGTCGCGGAGTAGCCCTCCGTCTTGGTGTCCACCAGGAACGCCTTGACCTGATTGTCGGCGAGGTCCCGGGCATAGATAACGACCCAATCCGAGAACGTTGCGTTGCCGATCCAGCGCTTGGCGCCGTTGAGGATCCAGTTGTCGCCCTCGCGCTGCGCCGTTGTCCGCGTTCCGCCGGCAACATCGGAGCCGCCCAGGGGCTCGGTCAGGCCAAAAGCGCCGATCTTCTTCATCGAGTAGATGTCAGGCAGCCAGGCAGCCTTCTGCTCCTCGGAGGCCAAGGCCTCGATGGAACCGGTGAACAGCCCGTCGTGGACGCCCATGAAGGTGGCAATCGAGGTATCCGCCCGGGTGAACTCGGCGTGCATCAGGCCCGCAAATACGTTGGAGTAGCCCTGGCGGCGCACCGGGCTGACAACGTCCAGCTCGGCGAGCTTGGGAATAATCTCCATGGGAAACTCGCCGCGGTTCCAGTAATCCACGGCAATCGGCTTGACCTCTTTTGCCAGCCAGTCCCGGACCACCTGCAGGCGCTCCCGCTCGGAGTCGGAGAGCAGTTGCTCAAACGCATAAAAGTCGCCGTCGGCGTAGGGGAGGTTATTGAGGTCTACGGCTGCCTTGGACATGGGCGTTCCTTCACTGATGATCTGCGCGGATCAGGAGCTGGGTTCGGATCCGCGCCGGATAAGTTACTCACGAGTAACATACCGCAAATCGCCGCCAACAGCAAAGGCCCCGGACGGCGAAATGCCGTCCAGGGCCTTTGCTTTCCGGTGCATACCGGCACACGGTAGGGCTACTCGGACTTGAACCGAGGACCTTAGGATTATGAGTCCCGCGCTCTAACCAGCTGAGCTATAGCCCCGTGTGGCCACGTCCGGAAACGTGACCATGCCATCCTAATATCCTTCGGCCTAAACCGCGTGATCCTCGTATCCTTCGCCGCCGTAGAGGGACTCAAAGGTATCCAGGGTGTGCTTGATGCCGTGCTCTTCAACCATGGCGCGGCTAGCGGCACCCATGGCTGCCCGTTCCTCGGGCGAGAGCCGCAGGATGCTGGTGATTTTCTCCGCCAGATCGTGGCTGTCATTGGGTTTGAACAGGTAGCCGTTCCGGCCGTCCTTCACCAGATGCGGCAGCGCCATGGCATCCGCCAGGATCACGGGCGTGGACGCACTCATGGCCTCAAGGGTGACCAATGACTGCAGCTCCGCCGTTCCGGCCATGCAGAACAGGTCCGCCTGGATGTACGCCGTGCGCAGGTCCGCGTCGCTGGCCAGTCCGAAGAACTTCACCCGATTGGTGAGTCCCAGGCGGGCAACCTGGGCTTTCAGCGCCTGCTTGACCTCACCCCCGCCGACGATTTCCAGATGCACATTCAGGGCGGCGGGGGTCTTGGCGACGGCGTCGATCAGGACGTCGACGTGCTTTTCCTCCGCCAGCCGGCCGGCAAAAAGGACCGTCGGAAATTCGTGCGGCTCGATCACTTCGCCGGGCTGCAGTTCATAGGCCGCAGCGTCTATCCCGTTGGAGAGCGGCAGCACCTTGTGCAGGAACGCGTGCTTGTGCATGGCCTTGGCGGCAAGGGGTGTCGGCGTGGTGACCACGTCCGCCATGCCCATCACCTTGCCCATGTCCCGCCAGGAGACCTTGCCGATGATGTCCTTCATCCATTGCGGGAACGGCAGGAATGGATTCAGGTTTTCCGGCATGAAGTGGTTGGGGGCGATGATCCGCACGCCGCGCTTCTTGGCCTCGTAGACCACGTGCTCGCCGATCATGTAGTGACTCTGGACGTGCACGACGTCCGGCCGCACACGGTCAAAGAGCAGGCTGATTTCCTTCTTGATTTCCCACGGGAGGCAGACGCGGAAGTACTCGTGCGTGGGCACGGAGTGCGAACGGAGCCGGTGCAAGGTGGCCTCGCTGCTAGATGCCGTGTAGCTCCTGCCGTTGTCCGGGCGGCAGGCCAGCACATGCACGTCGTGCCCGCGGGCGGTCATGCCCTTGGCCAGCCGGTAACCGAACTGGGCGGCGCCGTTGACCTGCGGCGCATAGGTGTCGGCGGCGATGAGGATGGTCAGCGGCTTGGTGGCCGGTTCCACCTTCGATTCGGACGCGCGCGCAATGCTCGTCGCCGCCGAAGGCTGGTAACCCAGCCCGCCCGGGGAATGGTTGTGCGAGCCGGGGCTCTGTGGGGATGTCACTGAAATTACTCCTGGTGGCTTCTCACGCTGCCGGCTGCCGCCGTGCCGCGCGCACCGGGGGTTCCCGGCGCCGTCGTCGTCCGTGCTGCTTAGGCTCTGTTGGCTATCACTCTTGGTTACCGGTCCGCTTCGCTAACGGCCGGACCGCATTCGAGGCATCCCTCCTGGCGTCCTTCTTCGTCTCGTTCCTGCGTTTGACGACGTCGGGATGGTGCCTTGAGAGCGCAATGACTCCCACGATAGCAAGCAAAGCGGCCCCGGCCATGGCTATTGCGACCACGGCGGGCACATCGGGACGCAGCTCACCCAGAATCGTGATGCCGATCGCGACCCCGATCATCGGATCCACCACTGTCAGTCCGGCAATGACGAGGTCCGGCGGGCCGCTGGCGTAAGCGCTCTGCACAAACCAGGATCCCAAGCCGCCCGCGGCGGCAATGGCGATGATGGAATACCACTGGAGATTGAGCAGGAAGAGCCCGTTCGGATCGAACAGCTGTTTGGAGATGATGCGCGTCAGCACGGCGACAAACCCGAACAGCACCCCGGCGCCAAGAATGTAGAAGAACGCCCTGAGATGATGGCGCCACAGCACCACGCAACTGCCCAGGATTCCGACGACGACGGCCAGCAGGAGCACCACTGTCAGCTCTTCGGTCTGGGTGACGCGCGTACTTTCCCGCACCACATTGACCGCCAGCAGGACGAAAAGGCCGCTCCCGGTAACGCAGGTGGAGATAGCTACGACGGTTCCCCGGTTCAGCCGGATACCCTGATCCTTCGAATTGACGATCGTGGTGATCACCAAGGCTATGGCGCCGATGGGCTGGATCACCGTCAGCGTTCCCAGCGTCAGCGCCACAACGTTCAGGGCCATCCCAGCACCCAGCAGCAGCAGGCCCAGGACCCAGCGCGGATTGCGCAGCAGGCGCAGGAAACCGCTGCCACCCAGCGCCAGACCACCCGTATTGGCCTGCACCGCGCTGCCCTGGCGCTGGGCGCCGAAGGCCAGGAAGAAGGCGCCCGCCACCGCACAAGCCACCGCGATCCACACCA
>JBBRKU010000369.1:0-3445 GCA_038231735.1 Actinomycetales bacterium
ACCGTCTGGCGGAGCCGTTCATGGTGGTGGCGACGCAGAATCCCATTGAAATGGAGGGCACCTACCCGCTGCCCGAGGCCCAGCGGGACCGTTTCATGGCCAGGATTTCGATGGGCTATCCGGATGCGGCTGCGGAGATGGAAATGCTGCAGACGCATCAGTCCGTCTCGCCGCTGGAGACCGTCACCCCCGTCGCCTCGGGGGCGGAGGTCGCCGCCATGATCACCGCGGTCCACGCGATCTATGTCTCCGCCGCGGTCAAGGAGTACACGGTGGCGCTGGGCCGGGCCACCCGAGAGTCCCCGCTGCTGCGGCTCGGGGCCAGCCCACGGGCGCTGTTGCAGCTGCTGCGGGCCGCGAAGGCCTATGCCGCCCTGCGCGGCCGCGACTATGTGCTGCCGGACGATGTGGTGGCCGTCGCGGACCCGGTCCTGGCGCACCGGATCATTCCGGACCGCAAGGCGGCCAGCTCGGGGGAAACCCCGTCCAGCATCATCGCCGGGATCCTGGCGAAACTCCCGGTCAACGCCGAGTCCGCGGGCGGGCGCAGTCCCGCCGCCCAGCGGGGCTAGCCACCGTGGACTTCGGCTGGTTCCCGCACCGGTTCCTGCGGCCACGCGGCTGGGGGATGGTCGGCGCGGGCGTCTTTACCCTGCTGCTGGCCCAGGTCATGGGCCGCCGGGATCTGCTGGGCTTGGGGGTTTTCCTGATTTTATTGCCGCTGATCGCGGTGCTGGGGATCCGCTGGCTCAAACCGACCTTTGCCGTTTACCGCGAGTTCTCCCCCGCCTCGGTGGAAACGCAGTCGACGACCACGGTGAACCTGGCCGTCGGCGGGAACGGTTTTCCAGGCGGCCGGGTGAGCATGGAGGAACAGCTGCCACCGCGGTTCGGCGAGCCGCCCTCCTTCTTCTATCCGGCACGGACGACGACGGCTTCCGGGCTGAGCCGGTACGTCTACCACCTGCGCTCGGCCAAACGCGGGCAGTTCAGGATAGGGCCGGTCACGGCCGATTTCAGCGATCCGTTCGGGCTGAGCATGCACCGGCATGAGCTGAACGGCTCGGACCTGCTCACCGTCACGCCTGCCGCCATCGAACTGCCGGACACCACCCTGACGGGGGCCCGCGGCAACGACGGCATCACCACTACACGGCAGCGCGCCAACCCCAGTGATGACGATGTGATGACGCGCGAATACCGCCACGGGGACCCGATGCGCCGGGTTCACTGGCCTGCCACCGCCCGGCACGGGCAGCTGATGGTGCGCCAGGAAGAGTCGGTCACCACCCCCGAGGCGACCATCCTGCTGGACAGCCGGCTCAGCGCCTACGCCAGCGGCGTGGGCGCGACGTTCGCTACTCCGGGGCCGGACGGCAGGCACCCCGAGCTGAATACCAATGAGAACTTCGAATGGACTGTCGTGGCGGCCATGTCCATTGCCAGCCACCTGGTGGAGCGGAATTTCTCGCTGCGCCTGCTGGATGATCAGGGCAGCCCCGGGTTCCACCGGTCCCGGTCCGCACCGTGGCCGCTGGAGGAAAACTATGAAGGCACCGCCGGGTTGGCGGCCGTTGCGGATTCGCTGGCCGCAATCGAGCTGACCGGCAGCGCTGTGCAGGGCCGTCCAGGACAGGGCCGTCCAGGACAGGGCCGTCCGGGGCAGGGCACACCGGGGCAGGGCACAGCAGTCCAAGTTGCAGCGCTTCACGACGACGGCGGCGCGGCCTTTGGGGAATCCCTGCTGGAGACACTGACCACGCACCGGCAACGCGGGCCGCTGATCGCCCTGCTGGGCCACATCACCGCGGCCGAGGCCAGGACCCTTGCCCCGGCCGCCGAGTTCGGTGCCAATGCCTTCGCGATCGTGGTTACCGAGCGGCCGCAGGAGGCCCACCCGTTGCTGGAGGCGCTGCGGATGGGCGGGTGGCGGGCCATCGCCGCCAACAGCAAGACCTCGCTGACGTCAGCATGGGGCTACTTTGACGATGTCCAGTTCTTCGCCGCGGCCAGCGGCAAGACCGCCGTGGATGCCCACCGCGCCCCGACCACTAGGGCCCTGCCATGAGCGCATTCACCCACTACCGCCCCGCTCCACAGCCCGGGTCCGCCCCCGTCCGGGACGGATCCGCACCGGTGCCCTGGCAGCCCGTAGGGCCGATGCCGTGGGTGATGGCCGGAGCCGTCTTTGCCGGCGTGATCGGCTGCGCGCTGGGCCTGGATGGAGTGCTCCGGGGGTGGGCCTGGCTGTTCTCCGCCGTTATCACCGTCGGAGCCGTGCTGCTGGTCACCGCCGCGACCCGCGCTATGCGGCTTCCCGAGCCGCTGGTTCCGGTGCTGGGCATCGCCGCGCTGGGCGCCATGCTGACCCTGCAGTTTTTCAGTACGACCGCCTTCCTGGGCCTGGTCCCCACCAAGGCCACCTTTGAGGAGCTGGGCCCATTGCTCCGGCTGACCTCCGACACCGTGATCGGCGGCGTTGCCCCGGTGGAGCCGCTGGACGGCATCCTCCTGGTGACCTGCGCCGGACTGGGTCTGGTGGCACTGCTGGTCGATTCGCTCGCGGTCAGCCTGACCATGCCGGCCAGCAGCGGGCTGGGCCTCCTGGCGGTGCTGCTGATCCCCGCGCTCGTCACACCGGACAGCGTCGGAGCACTGGGATTCGTGGCCGGCTCGGCCGGCTACCTGCTCATCCTCGGTTGCAGCCAGTGGTTCGCACCCCACGGCCAGGCCAGGCCAGCCGGCACCCGGACGGGAGGGCAGCTGAGGCGGGCCGCCGGTATTGGCGGGGCCGCCGTCGTCGTCACCCTCCTGCTGCCGCTGGTCATTCCAGGCTTCAACAGCGGCACCTTTCCGGAGGGCTCGCACTTCAACCCGTTCGGGAAGGTCTCCGGACTCAACCCAATGATCACCCTGGGTAACGACCTCAGGAACCCGAGCGCGCTGGGCCAGATTACGTACGCCACGGACTCCGCCACCCCGGTGTACCTGCGCTCCGCGACCCTGGAAAATTTCCAGGGCGACTCCTGGGAACCCAGCAGCCGGGTGGATGAACGACGGCTGGACCCGAGCCGGATCAACGACGACTTCTCCACCGCGGCCGTGCTCAACGGAATCCTGACCACGACGCAGATCGACTCCCAGGATTTCAGCAGCCCGTGGTTGCCCGTCCCGTACGCCCCGCTGAGCGTCAGCGGACTGCTGGGCCGGTGGACCTGGGACCCCGAAACGCTGACCATTACGGGCCTGGACGCGAACACGTTGCACCAGACCTACGTGGTCCGCAGCGTCATGCCCAAGCTCACCCGGGCCACGCTGGAACAGGTGGTCAGCCCGCCGCGGCAGGCCCTCGATCCGCAGTTCCTGGCACTGCCCAAGAACACTCCGGACATTATCAGGTCGACGGCACTCTCAGTCACCGGCCGGGCCCCCACTCCGTACGATA
>JBBRKU010000370.1:0-3439 GCA_038231735.1 Actinomycetales bacterium
AAGGGCGGCACGTCCGTGGCGCCCAGCGCTTCCGTCCAGACATCCGCGGCGTAGTAGATGAACGGCCGGCGGCGCAGCAGCGAACTCAGCGCCACCACCATTCCGGTGGTGGGCGGCGGCTCGGACACGACCAGGTCCGCCCCGGAGACCAGCAGCCGGAAGAAGGCCGGAATGTCAAAGCTCAGGTACTGCAGATAGCCGCGCACGTTTCCACCGGCATCCCGGAGCACGGGCCAGCGTGAGATCCTGTAGGGCGGCCTGGCGCTGCCAGTCTGTGTGGCGCCCGAAGCCGTGCCTGCTGCAGGCCTTGGCGGGCAGCTGGTGATAATCCGGACGTCGGCGCCGGCCTCCGCGAGGGCGTCGGCAAGAGCCCGAAGCCGAAAGGCCGCAGCGCCCACCTCGGGCGGAAAGAGCCTGGTGGCGACGATGACTCTAGGACCCGAACGGAGTCCCGAACGGAATCCCGAACGGAGTCCCGAACGGAGCTTACTGCCGGTTCGCGCCCGTCTCATTTCGCCGTGACATTCGGTGCGGCGTTGGCTGCGGCGGAGCCCGTTGCCGAGACCTCTGTTTCGCAGACCTGCGTTGCGTCGGCGTCCGCCCCGGAGCGCCTTCCGGCGCCAGCACCGCCGTCGAGCGTTGGGAAGCGCTCCCTGGCGCCGCCGGCGTCGTCGGAGGCAGGGACACCCGCTGCCCTGCGGGCCGGCAGCCCAGGCCGCCGCCCCCTGGAGTTGGCGGGGAGGCCGGCCACAAGGAGGGCCGCAAAGAGCCCGACGCCCAGCGCGGCCGGGACGCCGCGGTAGGTGAAGAAGGAGTGGATCTGGGAGTGGTTGCTGAGGACCTCGTACCAGAGCGGAATGGCGACGGCGGCCAGCGAGATCACCAGTCCGGCGGCGGCGCGCCCCCAGCCATGGCGCACCCAGGCCACCGCCAGGGCTGCCAGGATCATCAGGCCACCGACCAGCAGTACCGCCTTGGCCGTGGGGACGTGGCTCAGCCAATAGTGCCAGTTGGCTGCCGTGGGGTGTCCGAATCCCATGGTCACGCCCTGGTAGTCGCCGGTGGTCCGGAAGTCCACGTTCTTCTGGATGAAGTCGTAGGTCTGCTGGTAACCGAGGAAGATGGCGGCAATGATCCACCTCGATACCCAGGTGATGGCGAACATCAGCGGCCACGCGATCCCGGCGACGGCGCCGGCCTGGATGGTGCTGCGGATGCGCCGCGTCCTGGCGAAGGTGACGCCGGCGACGACGGCGGCGCTGAACGCCCACGGGATGGCCGGGGTGGTCAGGAGGTCGACGAAGCAGAACAGCGCAGCCGAGACGGCGACGCCCCCTGCGGCCCAGGCGAGCGACTTTCCGGCGGCCCAGGCGGAGATGGCAATCCCCAGGAAGATGGCGGAGATGGAAATGGCCTGGCTGAAGGACGTTGACGGGGTGGACATCAGGTTGGAGGCCAGGATCAGCGGCGCCAGCAATCCAACGGCTGCCCATTTCCGCGTCCGCCCGGCCAACACGGCGATGGCGGCAAACCCGCTCAGCAGCAGCAGTCCGCCGGCAACAATCCGCATTCCGTCAAGGCCGAACAGGGCGATCACGGGCCTGGTCAGAACCGTGTATCCGGCCCAATATTTGAAGTAGCCGCTCACGGCCCCCGGTGCCAGCGGCTTTCCGGCGGCCAGATCCAGGATCTGCTGTGCGCCGTCGGCGCAGTTGGAGATCCGCGGCATGTAGACGGCACGGCTGAACGGATTGGTGTCCGACGATCCGAGGCCCGTCCCGGCCACAACGCACTCCGTGAAGGTATCCGAGGTGCCGCCCATCCGGTCCGGCGCCCCGGAGGGTCCGTAGGTTCCGTTGTGGACCGCAGCCGCCAGATTGTCCACGATCGGCTTTTCCGGCACGGTCTCCCCCGCCACCAGCAATCCGAACAGCACCGCCTGCAGGACGACGATGCCGGCCACCACCCAGGCGCCCTTCTTCAGCAGGGCCCGGATGTCCCGGCCGCCCGCGAAGGTTCCCCTTTTGCTTCCCGCCAAGGTTCCCGTGAAGCGTCCGGCGAAGATTCCGGCGAAGCGCAGCTTTGCCCCCCTCATGCCAGGGCTCCGGGGATCGGCAGGGAGAGATAGACGATGCGCGCGTTTTCCTGCCGGATTTTCCGCAGGCCGTCCAGGATGATGCCGATCATCAGGGACAGCACGGCCAGCACGAACAGGGATGAGGCGAGCACCGCCGTCGGAAGCTTGGGGACCAGACCGGTCTGGATGAATGTGATGACCAGCGGGATGCCCAGGATGAGCCCGATGGCCGCGAGCAAGGCGCCGATCAGGCTGTACATCAGCATGGGCCGCTCATGATGGACAAGCTTCATGATCATGTTGACGATCCGGAATCCGTCGTGGTACGTGCGCAGCTTGCTTTCGGTTCCTTCCGCGCGGTCCCGGAAATGCACGGGAACCTCGGCCTGCGGAACCCGCGCGTTGATGGCGTGGACGGTCAGTTCCGTCTCGATCTCAAAGGCCCGCGAAACCGCCGGGAAGGACTTGACGAAGCGCCGCGAAAAGACGCGGAAACCGCTGAGCATGTCGTTGACCGGGAAGCCGAAGATTTTGCCGACCGCCGCGTTGAAGGCCCGGTTGCCCAGTTCGTGGCCCGCGCGGTACGCGGACTCGGTCTGCTGCTTCCTGACGCCGGTCACCTGGTCGTAGGGACCCTCGAGCAGGGTCCGGATCATCGTTGGTACGGCGAAGGCGTCGTAGGTGTCGTCGCCATCAATGATGACGTAGATGTCCGCGTTGATGTCCGCCATGGCCCGCCGGATGACGTTGCCCTTGCCCTTTTGACGCTCATACCTGACGATGGCACCCGCCTCGCGGGCAATGCGGCCGGTGTCGTCGGTGCTGTCATTGTCGTAGACGAACACGGTCATCTCCGGGACGGCGGACTGCAGATCCTTCACCACTTTGGCTATGGCACCGGCTTCATTGTGGCATGGCACAATGGCGGCAATGCGGTAGTTATACATGGTTCCCAACTGGGCCACGGAATGGGTGGCGCATACGATTCGTTAAGGTTCTTTCCCATCCATAGTACAAGCTGGCCCGGACGGGTCCGGCACTACGGAACGGCGGGCGACGACGGCGGTCCGGCGTGCCAGGCCCGGGGCGGGGTCCGGCGCCGGGTTCGGGGCACGGGTTCGGGGCACGTTGTCCAGAGGGACCCGTTCAGAGCTCCGCGTAGAGTTCCGCGAACTGATGGGCGACGGCGGCCGGGCTGAACCTGTCCCGGATGGTCTCGGCGATGCCGGCGGCGCTGGGGTTGCGGAAGGTTTCCAGGGCCAGCACGACGGCGTGCCCAAAGGCCCCAGCCGAAGGGTCCCGGACCAGCACGCTGTTCTGTGGGGTCAGGAAATCGCGGACGGCCGGCAGATCCGTCATGAC
>JBBRKU010000371.1:0-3431 GCA_038231735.1 Actinomycetales bacterium
CTGGCGCCGCCTCGACTTCCTCAGCCAATCCGCCGTCGTTCCCGGAAGTCGGCAGACTGGCCCCTACGACCGTACCGTCAACCGTTTCTTCTTCCGCCGGCTCAACTTCCGCTGCATCAACCTCGGCTGCGTCTACGGGCATGGGTGCTGTCATTTCGTCGGATTCCTGACTGTCTGTCACCGCTAAAAGTCTTTCGCTGGAGGGAAATCTTTGTAGATCCTGGTCTGCAATACGCCGCACATAAACTCCATGCCGCCGCACAATTACTTAAGCGTAAATGAGTCTATCGTTACCGGTGTCACAGGCGTACCGTCGGTGCCCCCACCGGTGATGCCGCCGTCGGCAATTTTCTGTACAACATCCAGTCCCGAGTTCACCTTGCCCATGATGGTGTAGCCGCCCGTGGTCTGGGGCAGGACCGTGTCTTTGTAGACAATGAAGAACTGCGTCCCGTTGCTGTAGGCGTCGCTGCCGCGGGCCACCGCGATGGTTCCGGCGGGGTATTTGCCGTCGGCGGGGGAGTTCTCCACCGGGCCCCACTGGTAGTTCGGGTCGCCGTTGCCGTCGCCGTTCTTGGAGCCGCACTGCAGCAACCCGAAGTTGTCCGCATTGGTGAGCCGGTGGCAGGTGAGTCCGGCGAAGAAGTTCTGATCCGCCAGTGACTTGAAGACTGCCGCGGCCTGGGGTGCCGTCGACCCGTCGATCTCAACGCCCATAGTCTGCTTGTTGAGGCTGAGCTCCCCGGTGAAGGTCTTGCCCGCAGCCGTGGCAGGCAGCGGAATGTTGGCGGCGTTCGTGCGGGCCGCCGTGGCGGAGGCTGCACCGGAGGCCCCGGCGGTGGCACCCGCCGAGGAACTCAGCCCGGCCTCGGCCGCGGCCGTCTGTTCCGCTGTTGGGTTGTGGCTGAACACCACCAGCTGGAGCACTACGGCAAGGGCGATGACGCCACCGGCCGCGACGGCTGCGAAGACATTGTCCCGCTTCCGCCGCATGGCCTGCTGCTCGCGCAGATCGCGCTTCGCATCCATGTGGGCGATGCGCCTCTTGGCCTCGCGGGCCTCCTGCTTGCTCGTCGGCAATGCGCTGTCTCCTCGTGATCGGTGGCGGTTCAACGTGCCCTCTAACCGCATAAAATGGCGTCGCAGACAGTTTACCTACGCAGCCGTGGGCCGAATTACACGCGCGGGCCAACACGCTGTCAGTTAAACCAAACATGCTGGTCAGGTAAACACTGTGAGAACCTTAGAAGGCCCCGTGAACCCCTGTGCCCCGCACCGGTTCCGGACACCACCCGCTAGTTAGGAGAGCTCCACCCATGGCACGCAACGCCTCCCTGTCCGGTTTCCCCGAGTGGCTTCCCGCGGAACGGCTGGTGGAGCAGCATGTGCTGGACACGCTCCGGCGCACGTTTGAACTGCACGGATTCTCCTCCATTGAGACCCGGGCCGTGGAAACGGTCGGAGTGCTGCTGCGCAAGGGCGAGATCGACAAGGAGGTCTACGCTCTGAGCCGGCTGCAGGATGACGCCGGGGAAGAGGGCAGCGGCAGCAAGGTGGACGCCAACCAGCTGGCCCTGCACTTTGACCTGACCGTGCCGTTTGCCCGTTACGTGGTGGAGAACGCCGGCTACCTCCCGTTCCCGTTCCGCCGCTACCAGATCCAGAAGGTGTGGCGCGGCGAGCGTCCCCAGGACGGCCGGGCGCGCGAGTTCACCCAGGCGGACATCGACGTGGTGGGCGACGGCGAGCTTCCCTTCCGCTTCGACGTTGAGCTTGCCCTGGTGATCGTGGAGGCCCTCTCCGCGCTGCCGATCCCGGCGTTCAAGCTGCGCGTCAACAACCGCCGGCTGGCTGAGGGCTTTTACCGCGGCATCGGTCTGACGGATACGGCCGGCGTGCTGCGCAGCATCGACAAGCTGGACAAAATCGGCCCGGCGGCGGTGGCGGAACTGCTGAAGTCGGAGCTGGGCGCCACCGACCAGCAGGCCGCTGCGGCGCTGGAGCTGGCCTCCATCCGGACCGAGGACACGTCCTTTGTGGAGAAGGTCCGGGCCCTGGGCATCAGCGACGAGCTGCTGGAGCAGGGACTCGATGAGCTGGAGCAGGTCATCGCGGCGGCGTCGGTCCGGGCCCCTGGCTCGGTGGTGGCGGACCTGAGCATTGCCCGCGGGCTGGATTACTACACCGGGACCGTTTACGAGACGGTGCTGGTTGGGCACGAGAACCTGGGCTCCATCTGTTCGGGCGGCCGCTATGACAGCCTCGCCGTCAAGGGAAACAGGAGCTTCCCCGGCGTCGGACTGTCCATTGGCGTGACCCGCCTGGTCTCGCGCATTGTCGGCCAGGAGCTGGCAGTCGCCTCCCGGAGCGTTCCCACCGCCGTACTGGTCACCCTGGCCGACGACGGCAGCTGGTCCCAGGCACAGGACGTGGCCGGGCAGCTGCGCAGCCGGGGGATCGCCACCGAGGTAGCCGCCAAGGCGGAAAAGTTCGGCAAGCAGATCAAATATGCGGACAAGCGCGGCATCCCCTTCGTCTGGTTTACCGGCGAGGACGGAAGCCACCAGGTCAAGGACATCCGCAGCGGTGAGCAGATCGACGCTGACCCCAAGAGCTGGACCCCTCCGGCCGAGGATCTCAAGGCGACCATAGCGGCCGGGCCAGCCTAGGCCCGGGCCCTTCGAATCCGCAGCCTGACCACCAGCAGGCGCCCGGCGCAGCCGAGGGCGAGCACCGCCAGCATGGTCAGCACCGAGCGGGCCGGCAGCGTCAGCGCCAGGATGAGGCAGCCGGCAAAGCCCAGCAGGTTGAGCCAGCGGGGAGCGTGCCAGGGCCGTTCCGGCAGGGTCAGGGCGGCGATGTTGGTGATCGAGTAGTAGATCAGGACGCTGAAGCTTGAGAAGCCCACGACCGTGAGCACGTTGGCCGTGAGCAGCAACACGACGACGACGGCGGCCACGGCCAGGTCGGCCAGGAACGGGACACTGTGCCGTGCGCCGATCCTGGCCAGCTGCGGGGGAAGGTCCCGCTGGCGGGCCATCGCCAGCGTTGTGCGTCCGACACCGGTAATCAGGGCCAGCAGCGAACCGAGACTGGCGGCGGCGGCCCCGATGACCACGACGAATGCGGCACCGCCGGCGCTCTTGCCGACGTCCACCAGCGGCGTGGCGCCGGCAGCGATCCCGGCCGAACCCAGGTGGTGCAGCAGTCCCAGGGCGACGGCCAGATAGACGGCCACAGCGATGCCCAAGGCCAGCAGGATGGCGAGCGGTATGGTCCGGCGCGGCCGCCGCACCTCTTCGCCCAACGTGGCAATCCTCGCGTAGCCGGCAAAGGCGAAGAACAGGAATCCGGCAGCCCGCAGCGCACCGAAGGCCGAGCCCTGAGGAGGGGGCGCCGGGATCCCGGCCGGCGGCGCCGCGAAGCTCAGC
>JBBRKU010000372.1:0-3425 GCA_038231735.1 Actinomycetales bacterium
ATCGCCGTCGCGGCGGCAGCACCGCCGTCGTCGTTCAGGGCGACGGTGGCGGCCTCCACGCCGGGAATAAGCTTGTCCATCGGCAGCTGCTCGCCGATCAGCCCGGTGGAACAGACGACGACGTCGGTAGCGGAGAGTCCCAGCAGCTCGGCGACCTTCTCCGCCGTCGCGTGCGTGTTCTGGAAGCCCTCCGGACCGGTGCAGGCGTTCGCACCGCCGGAATTAAGGACGACGGCGTCCACCCGGCCATCGCTGACCACCTGGCGGGACCACTGGACCGGCGCGGCGGCGACGCGGTTGGAGGTGAAGACGGCGGCGGCATTCTTGAGTGGGCCATCGTTGACCACCAGCGCCAGATCCGGCTTGCCGGAGGTTTTCAGGCCGGCCGTCACACCGGCGGCCCGGAAGCCCTTGGGGGTTGTCACGCTCATGGTGCTACTCCTTGGAAAGTCAGGCCGGCCGTCTCGTCCAGGCCGAGGGCAATGTTCATCGACTGCACCGCCCCGCCGGCGGTGCCCTTGGCCAGATTATCGATGGCGCAGCAGACAATTACGCGGCCCGCATGCGCGTCGAAGGCGACCTGCAGCGCCACATGGTTGGAGCCCTGCACGGATTTGGTGGAGGGCCACTGGCCCAGCGGCAGCACGTGGACGAACGGTTCATTTTCGTAGGCATCCACCCAATGCTGGCGCAGCTCGGCTTCGCTGGTGCTTTTGAGCAGCTGCGGTGCCACCTTGGCGGTGGCCGTGGCCAGGATCCCCCGGCTCATCGGGGCCAGCGTGGGGGTGAAGGAAACCGTGACCGGTTCCCCGGCCGCGCTGGAGAGGCCCTGCTCAATCTCGGGGGTATGCCGGTGTCCGCCGCCGACGCCGTAGGCACTCATGGAACCCATGACCTCGGAGCCGATCAGATTGACCTTGGCGGCCTTACCCGCGCCGGAGGTCCCGGAGGCGGCAACGATCACGACATCGTCGGGCATCAGCACACCGGCAGTGAACCCGGGCGTCAGCGCCAGCAGCGAACTGGTCGGGTAACAACCGGGGACCGCGATCCGCTTGGCCATGCGGAGTTTGTCCCGCTGGCCCGGAAGCTCGGGCAGACCGTAGGGCCAGGTGCCCGCGTGACCGGTGCCGTAGAACTTCTCCCACGCGGCCGAGTCCTCCAGACGGTGGTCCGCCCCGGCATCGATCACCAGCGTCTCTTCGGGCAGCTGCCGGGCAATCTCCGCGGAGGCGCCGTGCGGCAGAGCCAGGAACACCACGTCATGGCCCGCCAGGTTCTGCACCACGGTTTCTTCCAGCAGCCGGTCCGCCAGGGAGTGCAGGTGCGGCTGCAGCTCCCCCAATCGGGACCCGGCATTGCTGTGGGCGGTGATGGCGCCGATCGTCACGCCGGGGTGGCTGGCCAGCAGGCGCAGGACCTCTCCCCCGGCGTAGCCACTTGCTCCGGAAACGGCAACAGAAATGCTCATGGGATTCACTATACAGCACTTTATTCACTGTGTCCGATAGTTATGCATAGCTGGTCCCCGCGAACAGTCGCTATCTGCTCGCTTCGCGACGCCAAGCGAGCAGATACCGCCTACCCGACCAACGGGTCCAAAGGATGAACCCCTAGCATGGACAAAGAATGCCGTTTCAGAACGCCCGCACAAGAATCCTGCACGAACGGAGATTTCCATGATCAAGGCAATTGTCGCCAGTCAGCCCGGCGGTCCTGAGGTTCTCGAGCTTACCGAGGTGGAACGGCCGACGGCGGCTCCCGGCCCGCTGCGGATCAAGGTCGCCGCCGTCGGGGTGAACTTCATCGAGACCTACGAGCGACAGGGCATCTACAACGTACCCTTCCCGCACACGCCCGGCTCCGAAGCCTCAGGCACGATCGCGGAAGTCGGGCCAGGTGTGGAGGACTACCGGGTCGGCCAGCGCGTCGCCACCGCCGAGGGGCGCGCCACCTACGCCGAGTTCGCCGTCCTCGACGCGGACAAGGCCCTGCCGGTCCCCGACGGCGTGTCCGACGAGGCGGCAGGCGCCCTGCCGCTGCAGGGTATGACGGCTCACTATCTGATCAATTCCACCTACCACGTGGAGCCCGGTCAGACCGTGCTCACCCATGCCGGCGCCGGTGGTATGGGACTGCTGCTCACCCAGCTGCTGAAGTCCCGCGGCGCGCGGGTGATCACCACGGTATCCAGCGATGAGAAGGAGAAACTGGCGCGCGCGGCGGGCGCCGACGAGGTCCTGCGCTACGACGGCTTCGCGGACAGGGTCCGGGAGCTCACCGACGGCAAGGGCGTGGATGTGGTGTTCGACGGCGTCGGGAAAGACACCTTCGAAGGGTCCATCTCCACGCTGCGCAAGCGCGGCATGATGGTCCTCTTCGGCGGGGCATCCGGGCAGGTGCCACCTTTCGACCTGCAGCGGCTCAACGCCCTGGGCTCATTGTTCGTGACGCGGCCCAAGCTCAAGGACCACCTGCTCAACCCGCAGGAACGGCGCTGGCGTGCCGAGGAAATCTTCAGCGCGGCCGCGGCTGGCAAATTGAATGTCCGGATCGGTGCGCGGTACCCGTTGGCAGAGGCCGCCCAGGCGCACCGGGATCTGCAGGAGCGCAAGACCACCGGCAAGGTCATCCTGGTCCCGTAGTTTCCATCCTGCTGCTTTTCAGCCCGGCTGCTTTCACTCATGTGGACAGATCCAGGACAGCTTTGGAAGGACGCGTTATGTGGTCTCGTAATTACACGCTGACAACGGACATCGACTCCCAGGCATTATGGGACGTGCACAGCGACGTCGGGGGCTGGGCGCAGTGGAACAACGGCATCGAATGAATCGATTTGGATGGCCCCTGAATGTAGGTGCGACCTTCCGGCTGACGCCTCCCGACGAAGAGACGATCACCAGCACCGTCATCGACCTGCGGCCTGGCCGGCTGCCGACCGACCTGACCGAGATGGACGGGCTGGCTGTCCGGGTCGACCACCGCCTGGACCCGCAACCCGGCGGAGGCACCCTCGCGAGCACTGTCATCGCCGGCGCCGTGCAAGAACCGCTGCCGTGAGCCACCCACCAGCAAGCCCGCACCCCGCCGGGTGGCGCTCCATTCTTCCGCAGCCGGATGTCCTGCCGCACTGTCCGATGATCTCCCATCGCGGTGGATTCCCTGATGGAGCCGCTTCCTATTCGAGGACGACGACGGTTATCGGCGTCTGAGCGGCGTGATCGGCCGGGTGAAATCCCGCCGATTTGGGGAGCTGACCAGCGAGCACGCACGCCTGGAGAACGCGTCCTCGGTGGAGGCTCTCCGGGACGGCTGCGGGGCCACTACCCGGTATCACCGATGACGCGGTCGTGGAGCGGTTCCACCTCGACGGCGAAACCTCGGCCTAGTGTTGGCGGCCCAGGACCGGCAAGGACATCCTGGTC
>JBBRKU010000373.1:0-3425 GCA_038231735.1 Actinomycetales bacterium
ATTCTATGTGGAATAATCGTCCGTGAATAGTTCCTCCGGAATAGCTCCATCAGGATACCGAATGCTCCGATCCACCCCTCTCACCGCGCTTGGCGTCGCCTCCCTGGCCCTGCTGGCCGAGCGGCCCATGCACCCGTACGAGATGTACCAGCTGCTGATGGCGCGCTCCGAGGACCGGCTGCTGAAGGTCCGCCCCGGCACCTTATACCACGCCGTCGGCAGGCTCGAAGACCAGGGTCTGGTGACGGTGGCCGGGACTGACAGGGAGGGCAACCGGCCGGAGCGCACCACGTACGAAATATCGGAGCCGGGACGCCAGGCGCTGGCCGGACGACTGCAGGACCTGCTCGCGACGCCGGTGCACGAATACCCGAGCTTCCCGCTGGCGATCGCTGAGGCGCACAACCTGCCGGGGGACGTCGTCGTCGGACTCCTTGACCGCAGGCTCGCCGTTCTGGATGATCAGCTTAACGGGCTGGAGCGCGCCGTGGCGGCGGTCACCGGCAAGGGCGTCGAGCGGAAGTACTGGATCGACGTCGAATACCAACAGTGCATGCTGCGGGCCGAAATTAACTGGATCCGCAGCTTTCAAGAAGACATCCGCACCGGCCACCTCGGCTGGTAGCCCATTCCGCAAGGAGAACAGTGGAAAACGTTTCAAGGCCCTGGCCGGCGCTGTGGTCGCTGGTGATCGGCTTCTTTATGATCCTCATTGACACCACCATCGTCTCCGTGGCCAACCCCAGAATCATGGAAGGCCTCCATACGGACATCAACTCGGTCATCTGGGTGACCAGCGCCTACCTGCTGGCCTACGCGGTGCCGCTGTTGATCACCGGCCGCCTGGGTGACCGGTTCGGACCCAAGAACCTGTACCTGATCGGACTGGTGATCTTCACCCTGTCATCGCTGTGGTGTGGACTGTCCGGCGACGTGCAGATGCTGATCACGGCGCGCGCCGTGCAGGGGCTCGGTGCCGCATTGATGACGCCGCAGACCATGGCCGTGATCACCCGGATCTTCCCGCCGGACCGGCGCGGCCAGGCCATGGGCCTTTGGGGCGCCACGGCCGGAGTGGCCACCCTGGTGGGACCTATCCTGGGCGGGGTGCTGGTGGACACGCTGGGCTGGGAGTGGATTTTCTTCATCAACATCCCGATCGGCGTTGTCGCCTTCATCCTGGCCTGGCGCCTGGTTCCGAGCCTGAGCACGCACCCGCATAAGTTCGATATCCCCGGCGTGCTGCTGAGCGCGGTTGGCATGTTCCTGCTGGTCTTCGGTATCCAGGAGGGCAATACCTACAACTGGGGAACCATCACCGGTCCGCTGACCGTCTGGGGCCTGATCATCGGCGGCATCGTGGTGCTGGTGCTCTTCGTGGTGTGGCAGGCCGTCAACAAGGGGGAGCCGCTGATTCCGCTGTCCCTGTTCAAGGACCGCAACTTCTCGCTAGCGAACATCGGAATTACCACCGTGGGCTTCAGCATTACCGCGATGAGCCTGCCGCTGATCTTCTATTACCAGGTGGTGCGCGGCATGACCCCCACCCAGTCCGCCCTGATGATGGTTCCGATGGCGCTGATTTCCGGCGTGCTGGCACCTGCGGTCGGTAAGCTCATTGACCGGGTCAATCCGAAGTACATCTGCTCCGGCGCGCTGGCGCTGATGGCCGTGGCGCTGTTCTGGAACTCCGCGCTGATGGCCCCGGACACGTCCATCTGGCTGTTCCTGCTGCCGAGCGCCTTGCTGGGCTTCGCTAACGCGGGCATCTGGGCTCCGCTTTCCACCACGGCCACGCGCAGCCTGACTCCACGGCAGGCCGGCGCCGGGGCTGGTATCTACAACACCACGCGGCAGGTGGGCGCGGTGCTGGGTTCCGCGGCCATCGCGGCCCTGATGCAGGGGCGCCTGGCCGAGGACCTGCCCAAGATCCCGGGTGCCACCGGCCAGGCGAAGTCGCTGGAGTTCGGTGGCTCGCTGCCGGAGTTCCTGCATGCGGGATTCTCGACGGCGATGGGCCAGTCGATCATGCTTCCCGCGGCCGTCATTGTGCTGGGTGCGGCCGTGGCGCTGTTCTTCGCCAAACCGATGCCGGTCTCCGGCTGGGGCCAGCTGGCCGGTGCCGCGCAGGGCGAGGCGTCGGCGGCCGAGCGGACAGGTACCAGCGCGGCCCTCGCACGGCCCGCCGAGTAAACATTTTGCATTGCCGAACAGATGCTGGGGTTGCTGATGCCGACGGTGCGCGTGTGAAGGGCCCCGGGCGCCCGATGGCGGCCATCCGTTCCGGAATGTAATCCTGCAGGTTCGGGCTGACCCTTTTGTCAGCCGAGCAGCACTGCGGTCTGCGTCCCGGCCCAGCTGAAGCCCAGCGAGCGGGCCAGGGAGTTGGAGGCGAAGTTGCTGACGTCCGCCCGCCACTGCAGTGTCAGGCCGGCGGCCAGCGCCTCGTGGGCGGCGATCGAGGCCGCCAGCGTCCCCAACCCCTGGCCGCGGTAGGCAGGAGCCACCAGCACACCCAGATGGGCCAGGATGCCCTGCCATTCCGTGTAGGCACCACAGGCGACCGGGCCGCCGTCGTGAATTACCGTGAATCGGTGCTCCAGCTTTCCCAGGCCGACCTCGTTGACGTCATCCGGCGGACAAAGCGACTCGAGTCCGGCCACCTCCGCGGTCCCGCGTGAAACGGTCACCCGCACTGAGGGCTGGAGCAGCGGCAGGTCGTCGGCAAAATACAGCGAGGCTGTGCCCAGACCGCGGCCGCCGTGCGCCCGGGTGAGCCCGAGCATGGTGGAGTGGTCGGCCAGCTCGTCGTCGGAGAGGCCTTCCGTCAGGTCTGCGACCCGGCCGGGCCCGACCAATGCGCTGCGGCCCCAAAGGCGCAAGAACTGCAGGGCCGTTGCGCCGTCGTCGCGCCTCACCTGCCGTTCCCGCGCCGCCGTCAGCGCCCCGTCCGGGAAGCCGAGCCGGCGTTCCCACGCAAGCAGGCAAATGGCGGTACTGCCGTCCTCCAACTTCATACGGCTACGCTACCGCCGCGCCCTCTGATCGAGGGGGCAGTTGGTGCGCGATTGAGGCCTGTATCGCGCACCGAGTGCTCACTCAATGCCTGTCAGCCGAAGAGGATGGCGGCTTCATCGTAGCGGTGCTGCGGGACGGTTTTGAGGTTGCCCAGCGCGGCCTCGAACCCGACGTGGTCGATTTCGGTGCCGGAGAGCGACACCATGGTGCCCCACCTGCGGTCCACCACGGAGTCGATGGCGGCCATGCCCAGCCGGGTGGCCAGCACCCGGTCGAACGCGGAGGGCACGCCGCCACGCTGGATGTGGCCCAGGATGGTGGCGCGTGTTTCGATGCCCGTGCGCGCCTCGATTTCCGGCGCCAGCTGGTCCGCGATGCCGCCCAGCCGCGGGCGGCCAAAGGTGTCG
>JBBRKU010000374.1:0-3417 GCA_038231735.1 Actinomycetales bacterium
CGGCGTCCGCCCTCAACCCGGCGCTGCGCATCCGCACCCAGCTCACCGAATGCCTGGCCGGCAGCTCCGCGGCCGGGCTGGCCCGGGTGAGGGAGGTGCTTCGGGAAGTGGCGCTTCCCGACGACGATGCGTTCCTGGCCCGCTATCCGCACCAGCTCTCCGGCGGTCAGCAGCAGCGCATCGCCATCGCCATGGCCTTCACCGCCCGGCCGGCGCTGATCGTCATGGACGAGCCCACCACCGGACTGGATGTCAGCACCCAGGAGCATGTGCTGGAAACGGTCCGCTCGATGTGCAGGACGTACGACTGCGCCGCCGTATACATCAGCCATGACATGGCGGTGGTGGCCGAGCTGGCGGACCGGATAGCCGTGATGTACTCCGGCCGGATCGTTGAGATCGGCAGCACCGCCGAGGTCCTGGCCAACCATGCGCACCCCTACACCGCACGGCTGCTGCTGGCCGTGCCGGATCTGGAAGCCAAACGTCCGATGGTCGGCATCCCCGGCAATGCCCCCTCGCCGCTGGCCCGCCCGTCGGGATGTGCCTTTGCACCGCGGTGCCCGCTGGCCGACGACGGCTGCACGGTGGCGCCGCCCGGAGCCACCGAGGTGGCCCCGCGGCACAGCGTACGGTGTTTCAAGGCGGACCAGACGATGCCGCCGGTACCGGTCCAGCCGCAACGGTCCCGCCCGAGCCGGGACCCGGCCGACCGGGCGGTGGTGGAGATCCGCGGACTCAAAGCCGGCTACGGAGCCAACACCGTGCTGCAGGATATCGATCTGTCCGTCTACGCGGGCGACTGCGTGGCCCTGCTGGGCGAGTCCGGCTCCGGAAAGACCACGTTGAGCCGCTGCATCGCCGGACTGCACCATAATTTCACCGGCGAACTCACGCTGGACGGTGTCCCGCTGGCAACCAGCAGCTTCAGGCGTAGCAGAGAGCAGCGGCGGCGGGTGCAGTACATTTTCCAGAACCCGTACGAATCCCTGAATCCCCGGCGCACGGTGGAGGAGCTCATTCTGCAGCCGCTGATCGCGGTGCGCGGCAGGGTCAGGAACGCCCGGGAGATCGTGGCCAGCGCGCTGGAACGCGTCTCGCTGCGGCCCGACCATGCACACCGCTACCCGGACCAGCTCAGCGGCGGCGAACGCCAGCGGGTGGCCATTGCCCGGGCCCTGGCCACCGAGCCGGATGTGCTGGTCTGCGATGAGATCACCTCGGCACTGGATGTTTCCGTGCAGTCCTCACTGGTGGACCTGCTGCGCGGGCTGCAGGCGGACATGGGCCTGACCCTGCTGTTCATCACCCACAACATTGCCCTGGTGCGCAACATCGCCCAGCAGGTCGCAGTGCTCGAACACGGACGCATCGTCGAGTTCGGGAACGTCGCTGACGTTTTCGATAAACCGCAGCATGCCTACACCCGTTCGCTGATGGCAGCCACGCCGAACTTCCAGCTCCCCGACCGGCTGTACACGCCCGGGGGAGTCACTGCAGCGGAGCACGCCGGCGGCACGGACACCGTGTCCGCCGCAACACAATTCCAGGCGCGGGCACTGTGAGGCTCAGTCTGCACCCGGATGCCCTGGCCGGCAGGACGGCGCTGATTACCGGAGGGGGAACCGGCATCGGCCGGGCCACCGCCCTGTCGATGGCCCGTTCCGGCGCCCGGGTCGTGCTGGCGGGCCGGCGGGAGGAGCCGCTGAAGGAGACGGCCGAGCTGGTCCGGCAGGCGGGCAGCGAAGCCCACGTGGTGGCCGGGGACGTCCGTGAACCGGAGCAGGTGACGGAACTCGTTGACCAGGCACTGGGCGCCTTCGGTGCGATTGATGTGCTGGTCAATAACGCCGGCGGACAGTTCCAGGCCCCGGCCGAGGACATTACGGTCAACGGCTGGCGGGCCGTGCACCGGTTGTCCGTGGAGGCCGTCTGGGGTCTTACGCGCGAGGTGGCCACGCGCAGCATGATCCCCAACAGGTCCGGCCTGGTGGTATTCATGGCGTTTTCACCCCACCGCGGCATCCCCCGCATGGTGCATGCAACCGCTGCGCGGGCCGCCGTCGAAAATCTGGCCTCGGGACTGGCGCTGGAGTGGAGCCGGTTTGGCATCCGGTCCGTAGCCGTCGCTCCCGGCTCCATCATCAGCGAAGGCCTGGAACAGTACCCGCCCGAAGCCCAGCGTGAGTGGGAACAGGGCGTGCCGCTGGGCCACCTGGGCCAGCCCGAGGACGTCTCGGAGGTCATCGCCTTCCTGGCCACCGACGCCGCCAGATACATCACCGGTACCACCATAACCATCGACGGCGGGGCCGACGCCTGGGGATCCGGGCGCCCCGTCCCCGCAAAGGAGCTCTGATGACGATCACGATCGACACAACCACCCGGACCGGCCCGGGGGTCGAAAACACCGGAAACCTGCAGGCCCTATTCGCGCCCAACGCCGTCGCCATCATCGGCGCCAGCGATGACACGCGCAAATACGGAAACTGGATCGCCGTGCAGGCACTCAAAGGCCAGCGGCCGGTGCACTTGGTGAACCGCACCAGGTCGACCGTCCTGGGCAGGGCCGCGGTGCCCAGTGTGGTTTCCGTCGGAAGTCCGGTGGACTTGGCCGTGATCGCCGTCCCCGCCGCCGGATTCGAGGAAGCGGTGGACGACGCCCTGGCGGGCGGGGCCCGCGCCATCGTCGGCATCAGCGCAGGTTTGGGGGAGGCTGGTGAGGAAGGCCGCCGCCTGGAGCAGCGCATCACGGCCAAGGTGCGCGCCGCCGGAGCCCGGATGCTGGGCCCGAACTGTCTGGGGGTGCTGGACCACAGCAGCGGCCTGACCCTGGCCTCCAACGAATTCCCGGTGGGAAATATCGGGGTCATTTCGCAAAGCGGGAATCTCGCCCTGGAACTGGCGACGCTGCTGGTGGATCACGGGCTCGGCGTTTCGCGCTTCGCCAGCCTTGGCAATCAGGCCGATCTGGACGCCGCGGACCTGATCGAGGCGTACGCGGCCCACGAGGGCACGGCCGCCATCGCTGTTTACTGTGAGGACTTCCGGGACGGCCGCCGGTTTGCCCGAGCCGCAGCCCACGCCGCTGCTGCCGGCAAACCCGTCGTGCTGCTGACCGTTGGCGCCACCGCCGCATCGGTGCGCAACGCGAAGTCCCATACGGGTGCGCTGGTCTCCTCCGCGGTGGTGGTGGAGGCTGCCTGCCGGGCTGCCGGCATCGAGCAGGTTTCCTCCCCGGCGCAGATGGCGCACCTGCTGCAGGCTGTGGTCCGCAGTGCTGTGCCGCGCGGCGCACGGACTGCGGTGTTCGCCGACGGCGGCGGACAGGCCTCGGTGGCCAGCGACAGTGCCGCTACGCAGGGGCTGGACGTTGTCGAATTCGGTCCGGCACTGCAGGGTGCCGTGGCCGCGGAA
>JBBRKU010000375.1:0-3407 GCA_038231735.1 Actinomycetales bacterium
GACGCCTCGGAGGGCAGCTTGTGCCTCCGGCGGGAGCGGGCGACCGTGATCTCGTCGAAGTGCGCGGCCTCGACCAGTACGTTGACGGTGGTCGCGGACGTCTCGGTGGACGCGCCGCCCATCACGCCGGCTATGCCGATCCCGCCGGAGGAGTCGGTGATCAGCAGATCTTCCGGATCCAGCGTACGGACCTTGCCGTCCAGCGTTTCCATGGTTTCACCGGGGTTGGCACGGCGAACCACAATGTCCCCGGTGAGCCGGTCCAGGTCGTAGCAGTGCAGCGGCTGGCCCAGCTCCAGCATGACGTAGTTGGAGATGTCGACCGGCAGCGAGATGGAGCGCATGCCGGAAAGCCTCAGCCGGGAGGACATCCACGGCGGGGTGGGCGCCGCCGGGTTAATGCCGCGGACGGTCCGGGCCACGAACCTGTCGCATCCGGTCTTGCCGTACACCGGCGCCGTGTCTTCGATCCGGACCGGGTAACCGGGGCCCGACGCGGTGGCGACGTGGACGTCGTCGGCCGGGTCCTTGAACACCGTCCCGGTGGCGTGCGCAAACTCGCGGGCCACGCCGCGGATGCTGAAGCAGTAGCTGCGGTCCGGGGTGACGTTGATTTCCGCGGCCTCGTCGTAGAGATCCAGCAGCTCCAGGGCGTCGGTACCCGGTTCGGGATCCAGGCCCAGGGTGGCCAGGACCAGGATGCCGTCGTGGTCCTCGCCGATGCCCAGCTCGCGCACGGAGGCGATCATGCCGGCGGAGACATGGCCGTAGGTATCGCGCGGGGAGATGCGGAAATCCCCGGGCAGCACGGAGCCGGGCAGGGTGACGACAACCTTGTCACCGGCCACGAAGTTGTGCGCCCCGCAGACGATGCCCTGCACCCCGGAGGGGTCAATGCCATCGCCGGCCAGGGTCTGCGGCTGGCCCTCGGGCACCACCCGGACCTGGCACCAGTTGATGGTCTTGCCGTTGCTCTGCGGCTCCCTGACCAGCGAGAGCACCTGGCCCACCACCACCGGACCCTGCAATTGATCCGTGGGGCGGTGGACACCTTCTTCTTCCAGCCCCACCCGGACCAGGTCCGCCATCACGTCTTCGGCGCTGGCTTCCGCCGGTACCTGCGCATACTCGCGCAACCAAGAAAGAGGGATACGCACGTCTTAGATCTCCATCCCAAAGTGCTCGCTGAAACGTACATCGCCTTCGATCATGTCGCGCATATCGCCCACCTCGTTGCGGAACATGAGGGTGCGTTCAATGCCCATGCCGAAGGCAAAACCTGAATAGATCTCCGGGTCAATGCCGGCCGCTCGCAGCACGTTCTGGTTGACCATGCCGCAGCCACCCCACTCGATCCAGCGCGGGCCGCCCTTGGCGCCCGGATGCCAGATATCCAGCTCCGCGGAGGGCTCGGTGAATGGGAAGTAGTTGGGGCGCAGCCGGATCTGCGCCTCATCGCCGAACATCTGCCGGGCAAAGTGCTCCAGCGTCCCGCGCAGGTCCGCCATGCTCAGCTTGCGGTCGATGGCTAGGCCCTCGAACTGGTGGAACACGGGTGTGTGCGTGGAATCGAGTTCGTCGGTGCGGAACACCTTGCCGGGGCACAGCACGTAAATCGGCAGCTCGCGCTCCAGCATGGACCGGACCTGGACCGGGGAGGTATGCGTGCGCAACAGCAGGTGCGCCTCGGGCGGCTCCACGAAAAAGGTGTCCTGCATTTCCCGGGCGGGGTGGTCGGGTTTGAAGTTCAGTGCGTCAAAGTTGAACCACTCGGACTCCAGCTCCGGGCCCTCGGCGATTTCCCAGCCCATGCCGACGAAGATGTCACTGACGCGCTCCTGCAGGGTGGAGAGCGGGTGCCGGGCACCGGCTCGACGGCGGCGCGGGGCGGCCGTGACGTCGACGGTTTCCTCGACCAGGATCCGCGCGGCGTCCTCCGCCTCCAGATCCGCGGTCCGGCCAGCGAGCGCCTGATTCACGCGGCCGCGCGAGGCGCCCATCAGCTTGCCCGCGGTGGCCTTCTGCTCCTTGGGCAGCGCCCGGATTCCGGCATTGGCCAGGCTCAGCGGGGACTTCTCGCCGGTGTGTGCCAGCCGGGCCGCCTTCAGCTCCTCCAGCGAGCTCGCAGCAGCGAACGCTGCGATGGCATGCTCGACGGCGACACCAATGGCCGCCTCGTCCGTCGGGTCAGGCGCGGTCAAGGAATCGGTGGTCGGTTCCGGCGCTTGGGAGGCAACGTTCCGGTTATCAGGCATCTGCAGTTCTTACCTAAGCTCGTCAGGACAGGACGGCGGGGGCCGATGGGTCCGTCTCCCGCCCCATCCAGTCTAGTAGACGGTGCCGCCCCGCAAATCCGGGCAGCACTGCCCGGCCGTGCCGACGCCACGGACCGCGGATAGGATGGGCGCATGACGGATCGGTCCATGACTGGCGGCCAAAGAGTACGCATGGTAGTGAACTTGCTCAACCTGTCCACACCGCTGGGCGTTCTGTTGGCGGCCGTGACCCGTACACCGCTGGCACGCGGGCCGGGGGGGCTGATTCTTGGCACGGGTTACACACCCAGGTTGCCGGTGGCGTCGGCGTTCACCGTGGGCAACGTGGTGATCTACCGCGCAGGGCGCTGCTACATCGACGCGCGTCCGGCACTGCTCGCCCACGAAGCACGGCACAGCAGCCAATACGCGTGCTTCCTGGGGTTGCCGTTGCTCTCGCTCTACGGTCTGTGCGCCCTCTGGTCGCTGTGGCGCACCGGCGACCCGGGGAGCCGGAATCCCTTTGAACGCCATGCCGGGCTTGAGGCGGGCGGCTACACCGAGCGGGCGACCGTGCAGCGCTTCGCTCGGGCTGGCGCAGCAAAGACATCCGAGGTTCCGCAATGACATCATCCCCTTCAACGCCGTCAACGCCGACAACACCATCCGAGCCTTCAACGCCACAGACGCAGCGCGGACCGGGCCAGATCACTGTCACCGGCCTAGGATCCGCGGCCCAGGCACCGGACATCATGAACATCAGCGTCGGGATCGAGGCCAGGCGGGCCTCCGTTCCGGGGGCGTATGCAGCAGCGGCCGACGCCACGCGCGCCATCCTGGACCGGCTGCGGGAACTGGGCGTGGGTCCACACGACACCGCAACCAGCGCCCTGACCATCCGGGCCGAAAGCGGCTGGCAGGAGGGTGCCGGAAATGTGGTGACCGGCTACCTGGTGGGCAGTACCTTGGCAGTCCGGCTCAACTACCAGGACGGCGCCCAGCACGGGGCCCAGGACATTGTCGCCGCAGCCGTTGACGCGGGAGGGGACGATGTCAGGCTCAACGGGCTGCAACCCGCCATCTCCGACCCCGCCCCGGCCTCCCGGCTGGCACGGGAGAACGCGTGGCAGGACGCGCGCGCCAAGGCGGAAC
>JBBRKU010000376.1:0-3405 GCA_038231735.1 Actinomycetales bacterium
ATGATGACCGGCACGGAGTTGCCGAAGGCGGCCAGCAGCACCGCGGCCAGGGCGATGCCGGGGAAGGCCATCAGCACGTCCATGATGCGCATGATGAGTTCGCTGACGGATTTGGGTGTGGTCGCGGCCAGCGAGCCGAGCGTCGCGCCGACGATGATGGCCAGGGCCACCGAGCCCAGACCGATCTCCAGCGAGGGCTGGGCGCCATAGATCAGCCGGGAGAAGACGTCGCGGCCAATCCGGTCGGTCCCGAACCAGTGGTCCGCGCCCGGAGCCTGGGCCGGGATGTCCGTGGCCAGCGGGTCATGCGGGGCAATGAGCGGGGCCAGGAAGGCAACCACAATGATGAAAAGGAGGAAGAGCAGGGCAACCTTGGAGCTCAGGGACAGGGCCCTGAACCGCAGTCCCGGAGCGCTCAGCCGTTCGGCAAGTTTGCTGCGCATGGCTTTAGACCGTCCTGATTCGGGGGTTGATGAGCAGGTAGAGAAGGTCCACCAGGATGTTCACCAGCACAAAGGTGACCGAAATGACCAGCACAACGCCCTGGACCAGGTTGGTGTCCTTGTTGGTGATGCCGTTGAGGATCTGCTGGCCCATGCCGGGCAGCGAGAAGATCATTTCAATCACGACGGCGCCGCCCAGCAGGTAGCCCACGCGCAGTCCCAGCACGGTCACCGGGGTGACGAGCGCGTTGCGCAGCACGTTCCGCGACACCACCTCGCGGTACGGTACACCGTTGCCGATGGCGGTACGGACGTAGTCGCGGTCCAGCTCCTCCACCATGGAGGTGCGGACCACGCGGATCAGCGAGGCGGAGACGGGCACGCCCAGCGCCAGCGCCGGCAGCGCCATGGAGCGCAGCCAGCCGCCGAATCCGTCGGCCGGATCGGCCAGCCCACCGGAGGGGAAGATGGAGGTCTCACCGAGGGCGAACCACTGGATGAGCAGGATGCCCAGCCAGAACGACGGCGTCGCGATCGCAGCGATGGAGAAAATGCGGACCAGCTGGTCCACCCAGGTGTCCCTGTACAGGGCACCGAGCACGCCGAAGACCAGGGACAGCACGACGGCGATCAGCACACCCAGGAATGTCAGCTGAAGGGTGAGCGGGAAAGCCCCGGCAATGACGTCGGTGATGGGCTTCTGCGGGGGGAGGGTGTTACCGAAATCCAGGGTCAGCAGGTGGCCGAGGTAGCGGAAGTACTGCAGGAACAGGGGGTCATTGAGCCCGTTTTCCTGCCGGTACTGGGACAGGGCTTCGGGGGTTGCGCCCTCGCCCAGGGCTGCCACGGCGCGGTCGCCCGGGGCGAACTGCAGCACCACGAAGACCAGCAGGGTGACGCCCAGGATCATCAACGGAAGTGCTGCGAGCCGGCGGCCCAGCAGTCGCAATAACATTACCAATTTACTTCTCCGGTGCTATCGGGGTTCCGCCCAGTGTGGACGGTTAAGGATCCGGTGGATAGAGGGGCTATGGCCGGGACGCCTTAGCCCCTCTATCCGTGGTGCGGCCTGACTAGGCGGTGCGGCCGACTCCAACAAAGGCGAGGCCCGTCGTCGGGAGCGGTTTGAAGCCGGAGAGCTTCTTGTTGTCCCAGGCGGTGGGCAGCTTGCGGTGGAAGATCGGGTACAGCGGAACCTGCTCGGCGATGGTGTCCAGGACTTCCTTGTAGATCTTCTTGGCAGCGTCACCGGTGGCCTGTGTGGCCTGGTCCATCTTCGTCTGGACGTCGGCGTACTCCGGTGTGGTGTCCCAGGCGAAGCGGTTCTTGGCCCAGACCGGTCCGCGGTAGAACCAGCTCAGCAGGATGTCCGCGTCATTGCCGAAGACGGAGGGGTCACCCGGGGCGGCGACGACGTCGTACTTCAGGCCACCGACCTTGTCCGGCGCGTAGACGGCGGAGGAGGCCAGCGATTCCAGCGTCGTCTTGACCCCGATCGCGTCCCAGTTCTTCTTGATCAGCGGGGCCACATCCTTGACCCAAGCCGTGTCCGTGGTGGTCAGCGTCAGGGACAGGTTGTTCACGCCGGCGTCGGAGAGCATCTTCTTCGCCTTGTCCGCGTCGAAGGTGTAGACCGTGGCGGCCTTCTGGTAGTCCGGGTGCGTCGGCTGGAAGTAGGAGGACGCGGCCGTAGCGTTGCCCAGCAGGGCCGTCTTGATGATGGAGTCCTTATCCAGCGCATAGTGCAGAGCCTGGCGGACCTCCTTTTTGTTGAATGGAGCCTTGGCGCAGTTGAACATCAGGAACAACAGGCCGAAGGACTGCACGGACTCCACCGAGACCTTGGACTTCAGGGAGTCCACATCCAGGTAGGGGACGTCCTCGATGGCCTGCACGCGGCCGGACTGCACAGCGGTGACGCGGGCGGAGGCATCGGAGAGCAGGAACCAGGTCATGCCCTTGGCCAGCGCCGGCTTGGGGCCGTTGTAGGCGTCAAAGCGTTCGAAGACGATCTTGTCGTCCTTGGCGGCGGAGACGAACTTGTATGGTCCGGTGCCGATCGGCTTGGCGTCGAAGGCCTTCTGGTCCGCGGAAGCAACGGCCTTCGGGACGATCTTGACCACGGAGATGCGCGGACCGAATCCGGCGAACGGCGCCTTCAGGGCGAACTCCACGGTCCTGGCGTCAACCACCTTGACGCTCTTGATGAACGGGATGAACTGGGCGAACAGCGCCTTGTTGGCCGGGTCCAGCACACGGGTGAACGAATAGACGACGTCGTCGCTGGTCACCGGGGAGCCGTTGTGGAACGTGGCGCCGTCGCGGATGGTCACCTGATAGGTGGTGTCGTTGATCTTCTTCGGATCGGAAGCCGCCAGTGCGTTGTAGACCTCGCGGGTGGCCGGGTGCAGCTCGGTCAGGCCCTCGAAAATGTGCAGGTTGGCCGCCAGCGGGGTTGCGCCGGAGGAGGTCATCGGGTCGAACCCGGTGGACAGCGAGTAGGAGATGCCTGCCTCGATCGTCAGGTCCTTGTTCACTGCTGCCGTGTTGGCGGCGGAGTTCGTCGACGATGACGGTCCTCCACAGGCTGCCAGCGTGCCGGCGAAAGCGGTTGCGGTGCCGATGACACCGGCCAGCTTCAGGAAGTTGCGGCGGGATGCGTCCTTGACCAGCGGCAGCTTCTCAAGAGTGTTACTCATGTGGGGCCTCACCATTTCGGAAGATAGTTATCGGACGTAGGATGTCCGATGCTTATACGAAACTGTAAGAGATGTCACAGGCTTTGGTCAAGCGCTGTTCCGGTTACAAATCTGCAACGGAATCCATTTTCCGTCCTCCGGCAGTTCATTCCGTGGGGCCAAATGTCCGATGGCGCGGAATCGCGCGGATTTTGGCGGACATCGGATATCATATGTCGTAGATCACCAACAGCGGGACTACAGTGTGGGCCCTACATAACACC
>JBBRKU010000377.1:0-3387 GCA_038231735.1 Actinomycetales bacterium
GACGAGTCACGAGAGGGGCACGCCAGCTGGCTGGGGTTGGTCCCCGCCCCGGGCCCGGGGCACGACGAATCGCGCGAGGGACAGCCTGGCAGGCTGGCTTTGGTCCCCGCCCCGGAAGCCGATGAGTTGCGCAGCCGCCCGACTCCCGTCAGCTATCCGGAGGACGGCTACGCTCCGGTGATCCCTATGCCTCCCCGGCGGCGCGGACCGCGGGAACAGTCGGGCCCGGCAGGGATTCCGGGAGGACTTCCGGGCCATTCCCCGCACGGAGCCGACGGGGTAACCGGAGCCGACGGAGCCACGACGGGTGATATCCCCGGGGGCATTGCCAGCGAGAAGGCTCGCGAGCGGGCGCGCGAGGAGGCCAGGCTGGTGCGCGCGATGGCGGGAAAGATCGGCCAGGCGGCCATCGAGGTCCTTGCCGGGACCCGCCCCATCCAGCAGCTGGCCCGGTGGCTGGATCCACGCAGCTTTGATGCCCTGTTGGTTCGCGCCGCGCTGACCCGGGCCGCCCAGGAGGGCGCCGGACACGGTAACGTGCGCCAGCTGCACCGCAACCCCACGGTGCGTTCCGTGCACTGCTCGGCCGTCGGGCCGGGGATTTACGAATCCTCGCTCGTGGTGTCCGAGCAGCTCCGCCAGCGTGCCCTGGCGATGCGGCTGGAGCAGGCCCACGGAGTCTGGAAAGTCACCGCCTTGGAAATCGACTGAGCCGGCGTTGCGGTAGGCGCCGGCGCCAGCGGTTAGCGGCGCTTCTTCTTCTTGCTGGCGCCCTTGCCTGCGGTAGCGGCCATCCGGCGCGCCGGCGGCTGCTGCCCGTTACCGGATCCGGACCCGTTGCCGGAACCCGAGCCGTTCCCGGAACCCGAGCCGTTTCCGACGGAGCGGCGCTCCACATGAGTCTCCGCCTCACCAAACGCGTCGGCGTCCGGAGCGGAGAACTGCAGCTGTACCGGCCGCTCCGGTGCTTCCAGACCGGGGGCGGTGAAGTGCGGGGTGACGGGGCCGCCGTCGTCGTGCTGGCCCTGGCCCGAGGCGTCGGCGACGCGCTGCAGCAGGCCGGCGGGCTGGTCCGCGACCGCGCCCACCTGCGCCGCGGGAGCCTGTTCCATCTGGACCTCCAGGTTGAACAGGAAGCCGACGCTCTCCTCGCGGATGGCGCCCATCATGGTCTGGAACATGATGAATCCCTCGCGCTGGTATTCCACCAGCGGATCGCGCTGGGCCATTGCGCGCAGGCCGATGCCCTCCTTGAGGTAATCCATCTCGTAGAGGTGTTCTTGCCATTTGCGGCCGACCACGGAGAGCACCACGCGGCGCTCAAGCTCGCGCATGGTGTCCGATCCAAGCTGTTCCTCGAGGGCCTGGTACGCCAGCTGGGCGTCGGAAAGCAGCTCGGTCTTGATGATCTCCGGGGTGACCCGGCCGATGCCATCGGCTTCCTCGGCGATCTCGTCGATGGAGATGGACACCGGGTAGAGCGTCTTCAGGTTGCTCCACAGGGCCTCATAGTCCCAGTCCTCGCTGTGGCCCTCGGCGGTGGCGGCCTCGATCATTTCGTTGATCGTGTCCTCCAGGAAAAACTGCACCTTCTCGTGCAGGTCATCGCCCTCAAGGATCCGGCGGCGGTCCCCGTAGATGGCTTCGCGCTGGCGGTTCAGGACGTCGTCGTACTTGAGCACGTTCTTACGCTGCTCGGCGTTGCGGCCTTCCACTTGGCCCTGTGCGGAGGCGATCGCCTTGGATACCAGCTTGGATTCCAGTGCGACGTCGTCAGGCATCACCGAGCGCGACATCAGGCGCTCCGCTGCACTGGAGTTGAACAAGCGCATCAGGTCATCGGTCAGCGAGAGGTAGAACCGGGACTCCCCCGGGTCGCCCTGACGGCCGGAACGTCCGCGGAGCTGGTTGTCGATGCGCCGTGATTCGTGACGTTCGGTGCCAAGCACGTACATCCCGCCCAGCCCGACGACGTCGTCGTGCTCCGACGCAACGGCGTCCTTGGCGGCGTCGAACGCCTCGGCCCAGGCTGCCTCATACTCCTCCGGGGTCTCCACCGGATCCAGGCCACGGGCCGCCAGCGCGGCCACCGCGTTGAATTCCGCGTTGCCACCGAGCATGATGTCCGTGCCGCGACCGGCCATGTTGGTGGCCACTGTGACCGCACCCTTGCGGCCCGCCTGCGCCACGATCGCGGCCTCACGGGCGTGGTTCTTGGCGTTCAGCACCTCGTGCTTGACTCCGCGTTTGGCCAGCTGCGCGGACAGGTATTCGCTCTTCTCCACGCTGGTGGTACCCACCAACACCGGCTGGCCCGCGGCGTGGCGCGCGGCAATGTCCTCGACGACGGCGCCGAACTTGACCACCTCGTTCTTGTAGACCAGGTCCGACTGGTCGATGCGGGCCATGGGCTTGTTGGTCGGGATCGGAACTACGCCCAGGTTGTAGGTGCCCATGAATTCCGCGGCCTCGGTCTCCGCTGTGCCCGTCATGCCGGAAAGCTTTCCATACAGGCGGAAGTAGTTCTGCAGCGTGACGGTGGCCAGCGTCTGGTTCTCCGCCTTGATTTCCACGCCCTCTTTGGCCTCGATGGCCTGATGCATGCCCTCGTTGTAGCGGCGGCCGGCCAGGATACGGCCGGTGTGCTCGTCGACAATCAGGACCTCGCCGTCCATGATGACGTAGTCCTTGTCCCGTTTGAACAACTCCTTGGCCTTGATGGCGTTGTTCAGGAAGCCGATCAGCGGCGTGTTGGCCGACTCGTAGAGGTTGGTGATGCCCAGGTAGTCCTCCACCTTCTCGATGCCGGTCTCCAGCACGCCGACGGTGCGCTTCTTCTCGTCCACCTCGTAGTCCTTCTCGGCATTGAGGCGCAGCACCACCTTGGCAAACTCGCCGTACCAGCGGTTGGCGTCCCCGGACGCCGGGCCGGAAATGATCAGCGGGGTACGGGCCTCGTCGATCAGAATGGAGTCCACCTCATCCACGATCGCGTAGTGGTGGCCGCGCTGGACCAGCTCTTCCTTGGACCACGCCATGTTGTCGCGAAGATAATCGAAGCCGAACTCGTTGTTGGTGCCGTAGGTGATGTCGGCCTCGTACTGCTCGCGCCGGACGGACGGTTCCTGGTTGGAGAGGATGCAGCCGCTGGTCAGGCCCAGGAAACGGTACACGCGGCCCATCAGGTCCGACTGGTATTCGGCCAGGTAGTCGTTGACCGTGACGACGTGGACGCCCTTGCCGGTGATCGCGTTCAGGTAGGCCGGGGCGGTGGCCACCAGCGTCTTACCTTCACCGGTCTTCATTTCGGCAATATTGCCCAGGTGCAGCGCGGCGCCGCCCATCATCTGGACGTCGAAATGGCGCATCCCCAGCGTCCGGGACGAC
>JBBRKU010000378.1:0-3385 GCA_038231735.1 Actinomycetales bacterium
CTCGTACACCCTTGCCTCATTCTGTTGTCATCATGCGGATTGCGGCGGAATCGGATGTCACGCCCGACGGGGGCCGCAGACTGTGTTGGCCGAGCCTACGAGCCGTTGACGGACCGTTCCTCAACGAGGCGGCCGCCTAGGATGCGTTCGACGGCGGCCCGGCCCACCAAACCGGACTGCTCGATGGTCTCGTCATCCGCGCTCGGGATGTCCTCGACATATGGCAAGTCTACTTTGCGTTCCGGCGCGGAAGCACGGGCCGCCTGCGCCTCGGGACTGTTCTTGAGCCGCTCGTACAGGCTCATTTTCCGTTGGCCCGGCGCGGGGGCGTCCGACGGCGGCTCCGTCACCGGGGCCGGGTTTGGCCCTGTGCCAGCTGTGCCAGCTGTGCCAGCTGTGCCAGCCGTGCCAACTGCGCTGACCGCCAGCGCTGCGGTCGCCCAGTCCGGAGCATCGGAGATGGCTCCCCAGCCCGGTTCGGCCGGCGCCGGTGGCGTGGCCCGTCGTGGGGTCGAAGGATAAGCGGGCTCCGGTGACGTGGCCCGCCGTGGGGTCGAAGGGTAGTCGGGCTCCGGCGGGGGAGCGTCCCATTCGGGCGGCGGCTCCTCATCCGAATACGGCGGCTCCTCCGGACCATCGTCCTGGGAGGGCGGCCTTCCCTGCTGGACAGTGGATTGCTGGCCTGTGGCAGATCGGGATTCGGAGGGTTGGCGCGCTGGGGCAGGCCGGGACTCGGAGGGTTGCGGAGACCTGGATGGGGCCGCGGACTGCGGACCTGGGGCAGAACGAGTCTCCGAAGATTGCATTGAACTCGACTGCCGCGGGTGGCTGTCAGATTCCACCGCTGACACTTCATCCGACGGGGATGCGGGGGCGGCACTCGGACGCGACGGGCCAGCCGCTGGTACGGCGGCCGGTTCGGGCACGCGGCCTTGTGGCACCTGCGCCGCCACTTCCCCGGCCCCGGATTGCGCAGCCGTAGCAGGGTATGCGTGGTCAGTAGGTGCTTTTGGGCCGGGTTCAGAGCTCAAACTGGAGGCGGAGGGACCTCCGACAACCGGTTTGACGCGGCAGCTGATGCCCAGAGTCTTGTTGATGGCAGACCGGAGGTTGTCCGCGTGGTCGCCACGGCTGAACGCTCCCGCGAGGCCCTCCGTGCTGAAGGCCAAATGCAGGAAATCGCCGTCGAAGCTCTGCGGCGTGGCATTCGGGGCCACCAACGCCCAACTGCTGCGCTTGACCTTGGCCAGATTGTCAAGGATTTCCGGCCACGCCCAGCGAAGCATCTCCACGCCGTTGCCGCCCCCGCCGGATGACGGCTGGGCCGCATGACCGGATGGAGCGCCGTGAACCGACTCCGAAGCCGCAGACGGAGCTGGTACATACTCGGGGCGTCCGGAAGTGTGGCCTCCGACGGGAGCCTGCGGGGACTCGGACCGAGCGGGCTTGCCGGAGGGTGCGGGCTGCCCGGGCGGGCCCGCCGGAGTCTGCTCTCCGGCCGCGGCCCGCACTGCCGCAGGCGCGGCAGCTTTCGCCGCCGGTTCATCAACGGGCCAATCCTTGGTGCTGACGCGCGGCCGGCTGATCTGGTCCCGCTCGGGCGCAGCCGGAGACTCGTGATCCCATCCGGCTTCAGTTCCTGCTCCCTCGCGGCGGACCGGAGTCGAGGCCTCGGCGCGGGTGCCTCTCTCGGCGGACCGGGGGACCGGCGTAACCGCCGGGCGGGATCCTGTGGCGGGGGACGCCGTCGTCGTCCGTCCCGAGGCTGCTGCCTCTTCAGGCGCAGCAGAGCCAGCCGCTGCGTCGGGAACGCCGTAGCTGAGCCGGCGCTCAATCCGGTCCAGCCGGGCGGCCATGCCGCGCTCCGACTGGTCGGCGCCGGGCAGAAGCAGCCGCGCGCTGAGCAGCTCCAGATGCAGCCGGGGGGAGGTGGCTCCCGTCATCTCGGTCAGCGCGCTGTTGGTGACATCCGCGGCCCGGGACAGTTCCGCCGCACCCAGCTGGGTGGCCTGGGTCTGCATGCGGGAGATCTGGTCCTCCGGCGTGCCACGGAGGATCGCGTTCGCGCTTTCTGGCATCGCCTGGACAATGATGAGATCGCGGAACCGCTCCAGCAGATCCTCGACGAAGCGGCGCGGGTCGTGGCCCGTCTGGATGACGCGGTCCACAGACTTGAAAACAGTGGCAGCGTCCGCCGCCGCAAGCGCCTCCACGACGTCGTCCAGCAATGACGCGTGCGTGTAGCCCAGCAGGGAGACGGCCAGCTCGTAGTCCAGTCCGGCGGGACCGGCGCCAGCCATCAGCTGGTCCAGGACCGAGAGGGAATCCCGGACCGACCCGCCGCCGGCGCGGATCACCAGGGAGAGCACACCGGGGGCTACGGGAACGTTTTCCTGCTCGCAGAGCTGGCCCAGATAGGCCATCAGCGGCTCCGGCGGGACCAGCCGGAAGGGGTAATGGTGCGTCCGCGAGCGGATGGTGCCGATCACCTTGTCCGGCTCGGTCGTGGCGAAGATGAACTTGATGTGTTCCGGCGGCTCTTCGACGATCTTCAGCAGCGCGTTGAAGCCCGCCGAGGTGACCATGTGCGCCTCATCGATGATGAAGATCTTGTAGCGGTCGCGGACCGGGGCAAAGGTGGCCCGCTCGCGCAGGTCGCGGGCGTCGTCGACGCCGCCGTGGCTGGCCGCATCGATCTCGATGACGTCCAGCGAGCCGGAGCCGCCCCGGGCCAGTTCCGTGCAGCTGTCGCACACCCCGCAGGGCGCCGCCGTGGGGCCTTGGGCGCAGTTCAGGCAGCGTGCCAGGATGCGTGCGGACGTGGTCTTGCCGCAGCCGCGCGGACCGGAAAAGAGGTAAGCGTGGTTGACGCGGTTCTTCTGCAGGGCCGCCATCAGCGGCTCGGTGACGTGCTCCTGGCCGATGACGTCCGCGAACGAGTCCGGACGGTATCGGCGGTATAGAGCGGTAGGTGCTGTCACAGAAGAAACCCTATCTGGTGGGACTGACATTCTGCATGCCCGGAAAGGTGGCGGGGGACAAAAAGTAAAGACCCCTCATGCACCCGCCAGAGCCCGCTTACCCTTGCTACCTTCCGGTCCTGGGGGAGTTCACAGGATGACGCCACATGAGGGGCCGGAGACCAGTTTACCCGAAGTTTGGGGTGGACCTTTACGGGCCGGGGAGGCACCGGTTGGGGCACCGTGTTGAGACCATGTCAACGTCCAAGGGATGGCGGCGGCAGGATCTGCTTCACCGTCACTTCCCCGGTCACTTGTCACCGATCCTTCCCAGCAGCCCTTCCCCGATACGCCGGATCCCTTCAAAGCGACACGCTGGAATTCCTTGGGCAAATAGTTGATAATTTGGCTCTTCTGACATAACC
>JBBRKU010000379.1:0-3364 GCA_038231735.1 Actinomycetales bacterium
AAATTCGGCGTGCTGATTACCGCCGTCGTGAACTTCGTCCTCATCGCCGCCGCCATTTACTTCGTCGTCGTGATGCCGATGAATATGATGATCGCCCGGCGCAATGCCAAACTCGGCATCCGGGAAGAGGAACCGGCGGTTGAAGCCCACATTGAGCTGCTGACGGAAATCCGCGACTCGCTCAGAATGCGCAGCTAACTCGCGGAACAAGTGGACGGCGCTACTTTGGTTGATCGTCGAAAACTGACCACTTATCAATCCGACCCGCCGACAGAACTGACGACATGCCGGATTTAGGCGGCTACGAGCGGCCAAAGGTGGTCAGGGTTGGAGGGCCAGGCGGGATTCGACGACGGCGGCCAGGTCCTGGCAGATCCGGGTGGCGGTATCCATATCCCCCGCCTCCACCATCACACGCACCAGCGCCTCGGTGCCGGAGGGCCGCAACAGCACGCGCCCGGTCTCGCCCAACTCCCGCTCAGCTTTGGCAACCGCGGCGCTGACGCCCTCATCCGTCTTCGCCCGCTGCTTGTCCACACCTTCGACGTTGATCATCAGCTGCGGGAGCTTGGTCATCACGCCGGCCAGCTCCTTCAGGCTCCGGCCCGTCCGTGTAACCTGGGCCGCCAGCTGCAGCCCGGTCAGGACGCCGTCGCCCGTCGTTGCGTAGTCGGCAAAGATGACGTGGCCGGACTGCTCGCCGCCCAAGCTGTAGCCGCCGTTACGCATTTCCTCGAGCACGTAGCGGTCCCCCACTCCGGTCTCCCGAAGGCTGATACCCGCCTCACGAAGGGCAATCTTCAGTCCGAGGTTGCTCATCACCGTCGCCACCAGGACATCGTCCCTCAGTTTGCCGGCTTCCTTGAGCGCCAGCGCCAGGATGGCCATGATCTGGTCCCCGTCGACGACGGTCCCCTCATGGTCCACGGCCAGGCAGCGGTCCGCGTCGCCGTCGTGCGCAATGCCAAGATCCGCTCCATGGGCCACCACGGCGGCCTGCAGCTGCTGCATGTGTGTGGAGCCGACGCCGTCGTTGATGTTCAGACCGTCGGGCTCGGCGCCTATGACCAGGACCTCGGCGCCGGCATCCTTGAAGACCTGGGGCGAGCAGCCGCTGGCGGCGCCGTGCGCGCAGTCGAGGACCACTTTGAGACCGTCCAGGCGGTGCGGAAGAGTGGAAAGCAAGTGGACCACGTAGCGGTCTTCGGCGTCCGCAAAGCGCTGGATGCGGCCCACGCCGATCCCAACCGGACGGAAGGCCTCGCACTCCAGCTGCGCCTCAATGGCATCCTCCACCTCGTCGGGCAGCTTCTGGCCGCCGCGGGCGAAGAATTTGATGCCGTTGTCCGGCGCCGGATTGTGGGAGGCGGAGATCATCACGCCGAAGTCGGCGCCCAGGTCCGCGATCAGGAAGGCCGCCGCCGGCGTGGGCAGCACCCCGGCGTCGTAGACGTCCACGCCCGCGCTGGCCAGACCTGCGTCAACCGCCGCGGCGATGAACTCCCCGCTGGCGCGCGGATCGCGGGCAATGACAGCCCGCGGGCGTTTTCCATCCGCCATTTGGTCATGGCCAAGGACAACTGCGGCCGCCTGTGCAAGTGAGAGGGCCAGCTCGGCTGTGAGCAGTCCGTTGGCCAATCCGCGCACGCCGTCGGTTCCAAATAATCTAGACATCGGGTCCAGTCTAATTGACGCCGGCCAATAGCCCCGCCATGCAGGCAGCCCGCCGGAACTTCCGTTCCGGCGGGCTGCCTGGCAAAGCTGTTAGCGCAGATTTAGCGCTTGGAGTACTGCGGGGCCTTGCGTGCCTTCTTGAGACCGGCCTTCTTGCGCTCGATGACGCGGGCGTCACGGGTCAGGAAGCCTGCCTTCTTCAGCGTCGCGCGGTTGTTCTCGCCGTCGATCTCGTTCAGCGAGCGGGCAACGCCCAGGCGCAGCGCGCCGGCCTGACCGGACGGGCCGCCACCGTGGATGCGTGCCATGACATCGTAGGCGCCGTCGAGGTCCAGAATGTGGAACGGCTCGTTGACTTCCTGCCGGTGCAACTTGTTCGGGAAGTAGTCGGCCAGTTCGCGGCCGTTCACGATCCACTTGCCGGTACCGGGAACAACGCGCACGCGAGCGATTGCCTGCTTGCGGCGACCGACGGCAGCGCCGGCAACCGTCAGGGCCGGACGTTCCTTCTTGGGGGCGGCTTCCGCGGTAGCGGAGCTTTCCGAGGTGTAGCTGGTCAGTACTGCTTCGTCAGCCGGGGCGGCGTCCGTATTCAGCTCTTCAGTGTTCTGAGCCACGATTCTCCTTGATAAATTTATGGGTTGGTGGCCAGGACTACTGGGCGACCTGGGTGATTTCGAACGTCTTGGGCTGCTGTGCGGCGTGCGGGTGCTCAGCACCTGCATAGACCTTGAGCTTGCCGATGGCCTGGGCAGCCAGGGAATTCTTCGGGAGCATGCCGCGGATGGCCTTCTCTACAGCGCGCACCGGGTTCTTCTCCAGCAGCTCTGCATAGTTGACGCTGGACAGACCGCCCGGGTAACCGGAGTGGCGGTAAGCGCGCTTCTGCTCAAGCTTGGCGCCGGTCAGGGCCACCTTCCCGGCGTTGATGATAATGACAAAGTCGCCCATGTCGATGTGAGGTGCAAAGGTCGGCTTGTGCTTTCCGCGCAGCAGTGTTGCGGTCTGGCTGGCAAGACGGCCTAGGACAACGTCTGTGGCGTCAATGACGTGCCACTGGCGGTTGATGTCGCCGGGCTTCGGGGTATACGTACGCACGGTTTTTGCCTTCGTTTCTTGTTCTTTGGTGGCGCTACTAGTCGGTTACGCCTGCTATCTATGCGCTACCGGAACAGAGGTGAGGGCTCCATGCAACCAGTCATCCACAGGCCCGATCACGCCCGCTGAATAGTGACTCTGCAACCGAGCCTCCAGACGGGCGTGCGCTATCGAGATAGGACACGCACAACGACTATCAAGAGTACCGCGAGACTTGGTCGCAGGTCAAAAGCGCGACCGCCGGCCGCATGAAACTGGCGCCGGTCATTCCCCATCGGCGAATAAGACAGCATGCTTATGATGGCGCGAATGCTGAGGAGGCATCATGAAAGACGGCTCGGAGCGCAAGCTCGGGACCATTAAAACCAACATCCCCGGCCGGCTGGACCGGCTGCCGTGGTCCAGGTGGCACTGGATGATCATCATCGGTCTGGGTACCGTGTGGATCCTCGACGGCCTGGAAGTCACGATCGTCGGCAGCATCGCGTCGCGATTGACCGAGAAGGGCAGCGGCATCTCGATGACGGCCGGCGACGTCGGATTGGCCGCCGCCATCTACGTTGCGGGCGCCTGCCTGGGGGCTCTGTTCTTC
>JBBRKU010000380.1:0-3359 GCA_038231735.1 Actinomycetales bacterium
ATTCCGAATTCTCGAAACCAAAGTGCTCGCCGGCGCTCCATTGCCCCGGCAGGTTGCCATAGGCCGGATAGCCGCTGGCGGCCTTGAGTATGGCGGCCAGGTGCATCAGGTTCCAGCTCATAAACGTCGTGTTCCGGTTGGTGAAGTCGTTCTCCGGGCCTCCGGAACCCTCATCCAGGTAGCTGGGACCCGGTCCAATCTCACCCAGCCAGCCGGCGTCGGCCTGTGGCGGGATAGTGAAGCCGATGTGCTGGAGGCTGTACAAAATGTTCATCGCGCAATGCTTCACCCCGTCCTCATTGCCGGTGATCAGGCAGCCGGCAGCCCTGCCGTAAAGGGACCACTGGCCGCGGTCATTCAGCTCGGAGGACTGGCCATAAAGGCGTTCAATGATCTTCTTCGTCTGCGAACTGTTGTCGCCGAGCCAGATGGGCCCGGCGAGCACCAGGATGTCCGCCTGCTTCACCCTGCGGTACAGCTCCGGCCAGGCATCCACCGCCCAACCGTGCTCCGTCATGTCCGGGTAGACGCCCGTGGCGATCTCGTGGTCCACCGCGCGGATGACCTCCGTGGTCACGCCCTGCTTCTCCATGATCGACTGGCTGAGCCGGACCAGCGCCTCCGTGTTGCTGACCTCCGGGGATTTCTTCAGCGTGCAGTTGATGAACACTGCGCGCAGATCCGAATAGTCGGTGCCGTTCATGATCCCGCCTCGCTTCCGGAGATTATTCATGTGCAGGATGACCCGGCGCAGGCTGCTCGGGCGTCAGTGAGTTTTCTTCAGGATGGCGGAGGCGTGGGCTTCCAGAGCGTTGCCCAGCGCTGCCATGTCCCACCGCCAGAACAGATCTCCGTCGACCAGGCCGAAGATCCGCGTCGCCGCCGCGTAGTCCTTGGAGCCGGCCCCACGCATCACGGCATCGGTGGCCAGCTGGATCTGCGGACCCTTGATCTGGCCGTAGTACAGCTCGGAGATGCCGCCGGGGTGCACAATCGTGGTGGTGATATCGAAGCCGCCGTCCGCATTGCGCAGCTTCTCGACGTCCTCGGCCGTGGTCAAGGCGGGGACTATGTCCGCCGGGATCAGGCCCGGACCGCCGTCGGCATCATTGAGCTTGCGGTCCAGCGACCAGAATCCCGTCTCGACCGAAAGCGGCCGCAACACCGTACCCTCCTCGTCCGTGAGCCAGCTCTCGGCGGTGTACCGGAGGTAGGGCAGGCCGTTCGTGGCGAAGGAAACGTGCTGGACGAAGTGCTCTGAATCCGACTCGCCCGTTCCCAGCCTGCCGCTGCCGCGCCATTGGCCCAGCAACCAGGACAGCGGAACAAGTTCAGGGGTCAGATCTGTGGGGATCTCGATCGGCACCGTGCCACCTCAGCTACCTTGTGTGATCAGCGGAACATGCGCAAGGCCCTACTTCTGGCCCTTGAACAGCCGCCAGACCACCAGACCGGCGAACCAAGCCATCGACAAACCTGCAATCACGAGCAGGCAAATAAAGAGAATTTCCAACCCAAGTACGGACATACCGCCATCCTACCGTGAAGTTTCGGGCGGTTAGGTAATCAACAGTTTGTCGATGAAATACACCAGGGTCCCCAGCGCCACAACCGGGCCGATCCCCATCGCGACAGCGCCCGGGAAGCTCCTCGGCGGCCCGCCCAGGCTGGCCAGCCGGCGGAAGCTCACCAGGACGGCGGCCACGGCGGCGCCGACGATAGCGGCCGGAACAATGTGGATATCCGAGAACAGCAGGGCCGCCATCGGGCCGGCCAGGGCGGCCAGCAGCACAGCCACCGGGGCGATGATCCGGTCCGGCCAGCGGATCAGGCCAACCAGAAGGGCGACGGCGGCGCTGACGCCCGTTATCAGCATCAGTGCGCTTCCCCCTGCGAACAGAAAGGACCGCTGTGCGGCGATCCAGCCCGCCCCCAGCACGGCCAGCAGCACTCCCGTGCCGGCTCCGAGCGTGGATTCCAGCCGGTGGCTCTGGCCGGTGCCGCGGATCAGCTGGACGACGAAGACGGCGCCGACGCCCAGCGCGACGAACACGGGCGGCCATATCAGGTAGCCGGGTCCCGGCGTAAAGGCCGCGGAAATAACACCGCCGGTGCCCGCCAGCGCAATGATGGTCGCCAAAGTTTTCTTGGCCGGAATGCCCAGATAGTGCGGCCAGCCCACCCCAAAGGCAGCACAGAGAAGGATGCCTACCGCCAGCGAAACGCCGAGCGGGCCGTACGAGCTGGCAATAATTCCGGCCAGCGCCACAATCCCGGCTATGCCCATGGTCCACGATTTCACAGTCCAATCCTGCCTTATGGAAGTAATAAAGGCAGACCTTCCGCGGCGCCGAACGGTACAATCTAAAACAACCACTTGCCGTTGCGGTCCGACGGCGGCAACCGGGAGACGCCCGACGATGCGCGCCCAGCACATTGGAGGAAGCATGTCGCAGATCCTGTTACTAACCAACAGCACCGGCTCATCGGTGGATATTCTGCCCGCGTTGGAGCTGCTCAACCACCGGGTCCACATCCTGCCAGCCGAGCCCACCGCTCTGCTTGAGGCGGAGCCCTGCGACGTTCTCATGCTGGACGCACGCAAAGATCTCGTGGGTGCCCGTTCGCTGACGCAGCTGCTGCGCGCCACGGGCCTGAGCGCGCCGCTGATCCTGATCCTGACGGAGGGCGGCATGGCCGCCATTTCCGCGCACTGGGCCGCGGATGACATTGTGCTGGATTCCGCGGGCCCGGCCGAGGTGGAAGCCCGGCTGCGCCTGGCGCTGGCACGGACCGGCCCGCAGGAAGAGGAAGTCAACAGCGAAATCCGGGCCGCCGGAGTGGTCATTGACGAGTCGAGCTACACGGCCCGGGTAAATGGCCAGGCGCTGAACCTGACCTACAAGGAGTTTGAGCTACTCAAGTATCTGGCGCAGCACCCCGGCCGGGTCTTCACCCGCGCCCAGCTGCTCAGTGAGGTGTGGGGCTACGACTACTACGGGGGAACCCGGACCGTAGATGTGCATATCCGGCGGCTGCGGGCCAAGCTTGGCTCCGACCACGAAAACCTGATCAGCACGGTCCGCAACGTGGGCTACCGGCTTACGTTGATCCGGATGCCCGACGACGAACTGTCCGACGCCTGAGCGGCGCCATCCGGTGGTCGAAGGAGGCCGCCGACCACCGGTTGTTCCGGCTGAGTCGGTTCCCCCTCCGAAACTGTCCCGCGCTAAGTGCACAATAAACGGCGTATTCCTGCACATAGCGCGGGGTAGTTGATGGCAGGCCGTGCAGGAGAGGCCGACCGCTGGCATAAGAGCATAAGAGAAGGCCCGGGCCGTGGGGCCGGGCCGTCGTGG
>JBBRKU010000381.1:0-3350 GCA_038231735.1 Actinomycetales bacterium
ACCAGGGCCGTGGCCAGGATCGTGAGCGAACCGCCGTTTTCGATGTTGCGGGCGGCACCGAAGAAGCGCTTCGGCGGGTACAGGGCCGCCGAGTCCACACCACCGGAGAGGATGCGTCCGGAGGAAGGCGCGGAGTTGTTGTAGGCGCGGCCCAGTCGGGTCATCGAGTCCAGCAGCACAACGACGTCCATGCCCATCTCGACCAGACGCTTGGCGCGCTCGATCGACAGTTCGGCAACCTGTGTGTGGTCGTCCGACGGGCGGTCGAAGGTGGAGGCAATAACCTCGCCCTTGACCGTGCGCTGCATGTCGGTGACTTCTTCGGGGCGCTCGTCAACCAGAACCATCATGAGGTGGACCTCAGGATTGTTGATGGTGATGGCGTTCGCGATGGCCTGCAGGATCAGCGTCTTTCCGGCCTTCGGCGGGGAGACGATCAGACCGCGCTGGCCCTTACCGATCGGAGCCACCAGGTCGATCACACGCGGACCGATCTTCTTGGGGTCCGTCTCCAGGCGCAGGCGCTCGGAGGGGTACAGCGGGACCAGCTTGGAGAACTCGACGCGGTCCTTGAGTTCCTCCGGCGTCTTGCCGTTGACGGAGGTGACGCGGACAAGCGCGTTGAACTTCTGGCGGGCACTCTGGGCCTGGCTGCGGTCCTCGCCTTCGCGCGGGGCACGGATGGCTCCGACGACGGCGTCTCCCTTACGCAGGTTGTACTTCTTTACCTGGGCCAGCGAGACGTAGACATCGTTCGAGCCCGGCAGGTAGCCGGAGGTGCGGACGAATGCATAGCTGTCCAGCACGTCCAGGATACCGGCCACGGGCAGCAGCACGTCTTCGTCGGTTACCTCGACGTCGTCGAAGTCCGGGCCCTGGGTACGGCCGCGGCGGCGCTCGTTGCGATCGCGGAAACGGTCGTTGCGATCGTTCCGGTCACTGCGGTCGTTCCTGACATTGCCGTCCTGGCCGCCCGGGCGGTCATTGCGGTCCCGGCGGTTGCGGCGGTTGCGGCCGTTGCGTGAGCCATCCTCGTCGTCACTGCGGGTGTCGAGGCGGGTATCGGTGCGGTTGCCGCTGCGCTGGTCCCCACGGTTGCCATCACGCTGGTCCCCGCGGTTATCGCCACGGTTACCATCACGCTGGTCCCCGCGGTTACCATCACGCTGGTCGCCACGGTTGCCATCGCGCTGATCCCCGCGGTTATCGCCACGCTGGCTTCGGTCATTGCCCTGGCCACGCTGATTGCGCTCGTCGCCGTCACCGGACGGAGCGTTTTCCGTCTGCTCGCCCTGGCCGCGGGACTCCGTCGCGGACTCCTGTGCCGCCACGTCGGAAGCGTTCTGGCTTTCGGCGTTGCGCTCGCTGCTGCGACGGTTGCGGGTGCGCGGCTGGCGGCGGTTGCCGCCGTCGCCCTGACCCGACTCGCCCTGTACCTCGGTTTCAGCCGGGGCTGCCGCATCGATTTGGGCCGCCGCCGTGCGGGAAGTGCCGTTCTGTGCGGCGGTGTCCGCCGGAGCGGCGGTTGCGGGAGCGGTGTCCGCACGGCCGGCGTGTGCCGCCTGTCCGTTGTCCTGGGCACCGGCAATGACGCCGTCGCTGACGGCGCGGCGGCTGCGACCACGGCCCCGGGCGGGACGCTCTGCAGCGGCCTCGTCCTGGCTGGCGGGTGCTGCCGACGGAGCGGATGCCTGGTTTGCTGCCGGAGCGGCTTCGCTCTGGCCGGCGGGCTCGGTCCGCCCGTTCCTGCTGGAGTCATTCTTAGCTGCGGAGTCATTCTTGGCTGCGGAGGCGTTCTTGGCCGCGGAGTCATTCTTGGCTGCGGAGGCGTTCTTGGCCGCGGAGGCGCGGTCTGCTACCGAGGAGCCGCGCTGGTGGTCCGAGATGGCGGCGACAAGATCGCCCTTGCGCATCCGGGAGCCGCCGGTGATACCCAGCTGGCCCGCAAGAGCCTGGAGCTGAGCCAGCTTAAGACCGGCAAGTCCGCTGCTTTTAGCGGGTGCTGCAGCAGCTGAATTGACGGCATCGTCCAAACCTGTTGGCAGGTTTGTGGTTTCGGTCACGAAGGATCCTTCCCCCTCGAGGGCGATCTGCATTGAGATCGCGGTGATTGGTCCTGGCCATGGCCGGAAGCGCCTAGCGCGCTCCGGACAACGTGGTCCTGGTTTCCGGCTCCTGCCAGTTCTTGGAAGTGGCGGAGTCGGGTTGTGAAACACCTTCGGGGCTTGGTGTCTGATGAATCAGTTGCCGCTGATGGGCACAGAGTGGTCTGTGGTTCCCCGCGACAGGCCTGTGAAGGTGGCACCGGTGAAATACTCGGCATGCTGCACGCGATTAGTACGCGGTCATTACCGCCGATGCAACTCCACTTTAGCACCTTCGGAGTCAACTTCCAGCCGCAGAACACGCCAATCGCCGCCGTTTAATCCCCCGGATGACTCCGCGGCACCGAGCTGGGCGATGAAGGCGGCCGCACGCGCGGCCTCGGCCGCGCCATTCGCCAGCGTCATGACGGTTGGGCCCGCGCCGGAGATGAACGCGGCAAAGCCCTCCGCCCGCAGCGCATTCATCAGCTCCGCGCTGGCGGGCATCGCCTCCGCACGGTATTCCTGGTGCAGGAAATCCTCGGTTCCCTCCAGCAACAGCGACGGGTCCTGCGTCAGCGCGTGGATCAGCAACGCCGTGCGCCCGGAATTGGCGGCCGCGTTCTGGTGCGGGATCGATACGGGCAGCATGGCGCGGGCCGTTTCGGTGGATAGCTCGACGGCGGGAACGGCGACGATGGGAATCACTGACGGCGCTGGGGTCACCTTGACCGAACGGTACCGCTCGCCCTGCTGCCAGGAGATGGCGACGGCTCCGAAAATGGCCGGGGCCACGTTGTCAGGATGGCCTTCCAGCTCGGAGGCCAGCTGCAGGATCCACTGCGAATCGCGGCGGTCCGCCTCCGCCACCAGCGCATTGGCGGCACAAATGGCGGCCACAATGGCTGACGCGGAAGACCCCAGGCCGCGGCCGTGCGGGAGGACATTCTCGGCGGCGATCCTCAACGGGCCACGCACATAACCCAATCGCGCAAAGGCGGCATCCATGGCCCTGACCGCCAGGTGCGAGGCGTCCCTCGGCAGGTCAAGAGCACCCTCGCCGCTGAGGTCGAAAACCAATTCTTGGCCGTCATCGTTGTACGCCAGGGATTCAACCGCCAGTGTGTCGTAGAGCGAGACGGCCAGGCCCAGGCTGTCGAACCCAGGGCCCAGATTGGCGCTCGTGGCCGGCACCCTGACCGTAACACGCTGTCCAGGCTCAACCACCCTGACAACGGCTGTTGCCTCTTCAGCCGGATTCACGGC
>JBBRKU010000382.1:0-3333 GCA_038231735.1 Actinomycetales bacterium
CCGGCCATGATCCCGGTGCGCAGGGTGGAGAGATCGTAGCTGGAGAAATCGGGCAGGTTCTGCTCGGCTATGAACATGGTCGGAACCCCGTAAAGCGCCGTGCACCGCTCGTCCTGGACGGCCTTCAGTGTCGCGGAAGGGTCAAAGGACGGCGCCGGGATGACCATGGTGGCTCCGTGCGAGGTGGCCCCCAGATTGCCCATCACCATGCCGAAGCAATGGTAGAAGGGTACCGGAATACAAAGCCGGTCCTCATTGGTAAAGAGGATGGTATCGGTGACGAAAAAGCCGTTGTTCAGGATGTTGTGGTGGCTGAGCGTGGCGCCCTTGGGGTAGCCCGTCGTGCCGGAGGTGTACTGAATGTTGATCGGATCGTCCGCGCTCAGCGTTGCCATCCGCACCGCCACCGCATCAGCGCCGAGGCCGTTCCCGGCCCGCATCAGTTCCTCCCAGCCGGGGTCAGCGATGTACACCACCCGTTCCAGTCCTGGGCAGTCCGGGCGCACCGCCTCAATCATCGCGCGGTAGTCGGTGGACTTGTACACGCTCATCGACACCAGCAACCGCAGCCCCGACTGTTTGACGGCGTAGGCGAGTTCATGCTGGCGGTAGGAGGGGTTGACGTTGACCAGGATGGCGCCGATCTTGGCGCTCGCGTACTGCACCAGCACCCATTCGGGGCAGTTGAGCGCCCAGATTCCCACCCGGTCACCCTTGGCGACGCCGCCGGCCATCAGCCCCCGGGCCAGACGATCCACGTCGGCGTCCAGTTCCGCATAGGTCCACCGCCGGCCGGACGGAACGTCCACCAGTGCCTCCCGGTCCGGGTTGGCCGCTGCCATCCGGGCGAAGTTGGCGCCAATGGTCTCACCCAGCAGGGGCACGTCGGATGTGCCGGAGACGTATGAGGGCGTTGCCACAACTGGCGGATATGGCGAGGGGGCGTGGGCAGAGTGAACGTCGTCGGTCATAGCTGACACGCTATTACGCCTGCTGGCAGATGGGTAGTAGCGCCTGAGCGTCTACTCCAGTCCGGAGTAGGGCCTCGTAACGACTTCCAGGAAGTGCCCGTCCGGATCGTGGAAGTAGACGCCGCGGCCGCCATCGTTGGTGTTGATTTCCCCGGGTGTGGCCTTTGCCGGATCGGCCCACATTTCCAGGTGCCTGGTCCGGAGCTGCGCCAGGATCTCGTCAAATTCCGCCTCAGTGACCAGGAAGGCGTAGTGCTGTGAGGTGATTTCCCCGTCGGTCCCTTCATAGAGGAGGGTGACGTCATTAGCCAGCCGGACCGCGAGGAAAAACCCGTAGGCGGGTTTCGGTTCAGGCAGGCCCAGAATATCCGCCAGAAACCGGGCAGCCCGGACCTTGTCATGGGTCAGGATGATCGTATGGTTGAGCTGAACGGCCACACTTGATCATCGCATTGTTTGGTTTGCGGTTCCAGCGTCGGGCGCTTTCTGCACGAACGGCGGTGAATGGTCGTAAAGCGGCGTCTTAATTCGGTTCCGGGGTTGCGGGCTCCGGTCCAACATCCGTAGAGTCGCTAGCAAGTTACTGAATGTAACGTGTCAGCGATCCTCGTCTTCCGAGGGTGTGGGTGCCCCCATGTGGGCCTGACATTTGCACACAGGACGTCCTTGCGCTGGCGCCGGGCGGTGGCTGACTAGTCAACCGCGCCCTGCCTCGGCTGGCTCGTCCTTGTGTTCCCTTTCCTCAAACCACATCGGCCCCGTGACCGGCATTCGCCATCGCAGGGGCCGTGGACTACAGCCAAGGACAGCAAATGTCGCCACCAAGTCTGATCCAATCGCACCCCAAACTAACTGGCAAGTTGACCGGTGCGGCTCCAATTGCCCTATCCTATGAGCATTTCCCTCCCCGGACGCCGGCAGCCGCCCAGAGCCTGTGGACCACCATCCGGGAGTTGGAGAGCACCAGCCCGGATTATGTCTCTGTCACCTATGGAGCCAGCGGCTCCAACCGGGACACCGCCGTCGAGCTTCTCAACCGCCTGCTGACCGAAACGACGCTGCGGCCGCTGGCCCACCTGACGTGCGTGGGCAACACGGCCGAGGACCTGGCGGCGATCATCACGGATCTGCTGGACCACGGCGTCCGCGGCATCCTGGCACTGCGGGGAGACCACCCCGCCGACGGCAGCGTTGAGCATCCGCCCGGCTCGTTAACCTACGCGCAGGACCTGATCGAGCTGATCCGCCGGGTTGAGCAGCGGCGCACCGCCCTGCTCTGCGCCGGCAAGGTGGCGATCGGGGTGGCGGCCTATCCCTCCAAACACCCCGAATCGCCCAATGAGGAGCACGACATTGAGGTGCTGCTGGCAAAACAGCGCTCCGGGGCCGATTTCGCCATCACCCAGGTCTTCTTCCATTCCGACCATTACGCCAAGCTGGTGACCCGTGCGCGCCGTGCCGGCGTGACCATCCCGATTATCCCCGGCGTGATGCCGCTGACCAGCCTGCGCCGGCTCCAGCGGCTGGGCGCTCTCACCGGCGTGGAGCCGGATCCGGAGCTGGTGCGTGCCCTCGGCAACGCGGACGACGACGGCCAGCGCCGGCGGATCGGCGTGCGGGCCACGGTGGACCTTGCCAGGGCTGCCCTGGACGCCGGGGCTCCCGGAATCCACCTTTACACCTTCAACGAACACGGCGCCGCGCTGGACGTCCTGGACAAGCTGCAGTTGCTCCGGCCCGAACGGCCCTCATTTGCGCCCCGCTCCATCGCCAGCTGAAGCGCCGTCGACGTCCTGCCGTGGCATCAGCCACGGCGTTTACCAGCACTCTCCACCAAACACTCTTCACCAACGCTCCTTGCTAACTCTTCCGACCGACCCGTCTGACCAACACCGAGGAATTCACCATGACCAACACCACCGCCCCAATCACAGCCACCGCCACCGACTCCAGCCGGCCCGGCGACCGTGCCACCTTCCCGGCGGCGTCCATCCTGGGCTACCCGAGGATCGGACGCCGGCGCGAATTGAAGAAGGCCGTGGAGGCATTCTGGGCCGCCAAGATCGACGCCGCCGCCCTTGACGCCACTGCCAAGGAGATCCAGCTCGGCACCGCCCGGCGGCTCCAAGGCCTTGGCCTCAGCGAGGCCGCGGCGATTCCGGGCACCTTCTCCTACTACGACCAGGTCCTGGACGCCGCCGCCCACATCGGCGCCGTGCCGGCGCGCTTCGGCAACCTGCTCGACGACGGCGGGCAGCTGGACATCAACGGCTACTTCACGCTGGCCCGCGGCACCGCCGAGCAGCAGCCGCTGGAAATGACCAAATGGTTCGACACCAACTACCACTACCTGGTGCCCGAG
>JBBRKU010000383.1:0-3319 GCA_038231735.1 Actinomycetales bacterium
CGTGGACCGAGGAAGAGAGTTACTTCTTCCGGCTGTCCAGCTACCAGGACAGACTTCTGGCGCTGTACGCGGATCAGCCCGAATTTGGTGCACCGCGAAGCCGCTTCAATGAAGTCATCAGCTTCGTTAAGAATGGTCTGGAAGACCTTTCCATCAGCCGGACCACCTTTGACTGGGGCGTACCGGTCCCGGGCGATGACAAGCACGTCATGTACGTCTGGGTTGACGCGCTGACCAACTACCTGACCGGCGTCGGCTACCCTGACACCGAGTCCGAGAGCTTCAGGAAATATTGGCCAGCCGATGTGCACATCATCGGCAAGGACATCTCCCGCTTCCACGCCGTGTACTGGCCGGCCTTCCTGATGTCCGCCGGGCTGGCGCTGCCCAAGCGCGTCATGATCCACGGGTTCCTGCATAATCAGGGCGTCAAGATGTCCAAGTCGCTGGGGAACGTCGTCGCACCGGCGGACTGGGTGGCGCAGTACGGCCTGGACCAGGTGCGCTTCTTCCTGCTGCGCGAGGTGCCGTTCGGTGCGGACGGATCGTACAGCCATCACGCCGTCGTGGGCCGGATGAACTCGGACCTGGCCAACAACCTGGGCAACCTGGCCCAGCGGTCGCTGTCCATGGTGGCCAAGAACTGCGAGGCCAAGGTGCCGGATCCGGGCGATTTCACGGCCGCGGACAAGGCGCTGTTGGACCAGGCGGGCGCGCTGCTGGAGCAGTCCCGCGCGGCCTACCAGCTGCAGGACTTCCACCGCTCGCTGGAGCAGATCTGGACGGTACTGGGGGACACGAACGCCTACTTCGCCGAGCAGCAGCCGTGGGTCCTGCGCAAGACGGACGTCGAGCGGATGAACACGGTGCTGTACGTGACGCTGGAGGTGCTGCGCATCGTCTCGATCCTTGTCCAGCCGGTCATGCCGACGTCCGCGAGCCGGCTGCTCGACGCGCTGGGCCAAGGGACCGCGGCCGACGACTACGAGCGCCAGTTCGCGGCGATCGGAACTCCGCTGGTGCCAGGTACACCGCTGCCGGCCCCGGTGCCGATCTTCCCCAAATACGAAGAGCCCGTCCCGACCGACGCCTGACTGCCCACGACGCCAGACGCCCAGGCTGCGCGCCGAGGGTGGAGATCTGCCTCTCCGAACCCGGTTCGTGGGGGCAGATCTCCACTCTCGGTGGGCGTCGAAAGGCTACTCCGTCGCCAGGCCCGCCACGGGGGAGAGTCGCGCGGCCCGGCGGGCTGGCAGGACCGATGCCAGCAGCCCGGCGAGTACCGCGACCGCCAGCACCGCGAGCAGCTGGAGCCACGGCACGGCGGGCACGACTGCCCCCATTACCCCCAGCGCGGATTTGGCGCCGGCCCAGCCATAGAACACCCCGAGTACCGCTCCGGACAGGGCAGCAACACCGGCGATCAGCACGGCCTCGACGGCCAGCATGCCGCGCAGCTGGCCGCGCGTCAGCCCCAGTGCGCGCAGCAGGGAGGATTCCCGGGTGCGTTCGAGCACCGATAGCGAGAGAGTGTTGGCCACTCCGATTAGCGCGATCAGCACCGCAACAGCCAAGAGGGCCGTGACGACCAGCAGCAGCACATCGATGATCTGGTTGAATGTGGCCCTCTCAATCGAAGCGCCGCCCACCTGGGCCTCGTCAACGTTCAGCGCCTTGGCCAGACTGCTGCGCAGATCCAGCTGCTGCTGGCTGCTCAGCTTCACGTCCACGGCCAGCCAGAGCGAAGGGCCGGGCGCCGAAGCGGCGGTCGGCATCCCACCCAACAGCTGGGCCGCGTCGGAACTGATCGACGGCGGGAAGCTGTCGCTGTCCATGACCACCACGCTGAAGTCCTTCTGCGACGCCTGGCCCTTGACCGCGATGGTCCTGTCCGTGGTCCCCTTCGGCATCAGGATGGTCGAGTTGTCCAGCTTGGCGGACTTGTCGCGGATCATGGCGACGGCGGATCTGTCCAGCGAGTAGACGGTGTCCAGGCCCGCACCGGCCGCACTGCCCGTAGCTGCAGCATTGCCCGCGCCCGCCGGACCGGCGAAAGTCCCGGCCGGCTGCACCAGAGCGGTCCCGGTGATCCCGGGAACGGCACGCGCCGCGGCCACATCCGCGGCTGCCAGTCCCTGCCCATTGGTATGCGGCCCGGTGACGGACACGTCCACCGGGAACTTACGGTCCAGCGCGTTATCGAAGGCCGAGCGGGCCGTTGCGGCGCCGGTCATCATCATGGACACCAGCGTGACGCCGATCAGCAGGGCCGTCGCCGTGGCCGTGGTCCGCCCGGGATTGCGCACGGCGTTGAGCGAGGCCAGCTTGCCCGGCACGCCCAGGGGCCCGGCCAGCTTCCCCACGCTCGAGACCAGCGGCGGGATGAACAGCGTGGCGCACAGCAGCAGGCCCAGGAAGGACAGCGCGCCGCCCGGCAGCGAAAGCAGCAGCTGGTTGGATCCGGCACCCACCACCAGCAGGAGCACGCCAACCAGGAGCGCCAGGCCGCCAACCACCAGGCGGAGAACGCCCTTCCGGTTGCCTACAGTTGCCCCATCCACCGGCCGCAGCGCCGCCAGCGGAGCCACTCGGGTGGCGCCGCGGGCCGGAACCAGGGCCGCCAGCAGCGTCATCAGTACGCCGGCGGCAAAGCCGATCAGCAGGGCCGACGGCGGCACGGCCAGGGTGGCGAACTGGCTCTGCGGATTGGTCCGTGCCCAGCCCACCAGCGCGGCCATCACGCCGACCGCCAGCGCCAGCCCCAGCAGGGAGGCCAGGACACCGACCACCAGCGCCTCGAGCAGCACGGAGTTGCGGATCTGCCCGCGTGCGGCGCCCAGGCAGCGCAACAGCGCCAGCTCGCGCACCCGCTGGGCCACCAGCACCGCGAACGTATTGGCAATCACCAGCGCGGACACCAGCACGGCGATCGCGGCAAAGGCCAGCAGCACAATGGTCAGCACGTCGCGGCCACCGCTGAGCCGCTGGACCGCCGCCGTCGTCTGCTGGTCCGCGGTCCGGACTGTGGCAGCCGCACCGCTGGCGGAGACCGACTTCGCCAGCTCCGGCAGCGCCTGGCCCGCGGAAACGCCCGGCTTGAGCTTGAGCTGGATGGTGCTGTAAGTCGCCTGGCCGCCCAGCAGCGCGCTCACCTGCGGCGTGCCGGCGTAGATCTGCGGGCTGCCGGCCAGGTACGGGTCGTGGGAGGGTGCGGAAATCCCGACCAGCGTCACCGCGGTTCCGGCGGACGACGACGGCGCTCCCGCGGGCGTGCCGGTTGCGGCGCCGCTTGGCTTTGCCTTGTCAGCCGGCGCGGCGC
>JBBRKU010000384.1:0-3316 GCA_038231735.1 Actinomycetales bacterium
CGAAGTTCCTGATTCTGGGGTTGCGGACACGGCCTTTGCGGACGGATCGGCGCCATCCAGCTGCAGGTCGATCAGTGGGCAGTCCTTCCAGAGCCGCTCGAGGGCGTAGAAGACGCGGTCCTCCTCGTGCTGGACGTGGACCACAACTTCGATGTAGTCCAGCAGGACCCAGCGGCCTTCGGAGCGGCCCTCGCGGCGCACCGGGCGCAGGTTGGCCTTAATCAGTTCCTCTTCGATGCCGTCAACAATGGCGTTGACCTGCCGCTCGTTGGCCGCGGAGGCGATGAAGAAAATATCGGTAATGGCCAGCCGGTCGCTCACGTCCAGGGCAACAATGTCCTGCGCGAGTTTGGCCGAGGCCGCCCGGGCAGCAGTCCGGGCGATGGTGATGGAGCTCTCTGTGGCGGTCAAGGGTTTCCTTCAGGTTTGGCGTCCTGGCCCTAGTGGGCCAGGACGATGATGAGCATGCTGAGTCCGGCGATGAGCGCAACGCCGCCAATAATGATGGCGCCCCACTGGATCAGGCGGTTCCGCTGCACCCGTCCCAGTCCCGCTGTGACGGCGTCCAGCGGTTCCAGGCCGTGGGCGTTTCCGGCCGGCAGCGGGGGCATCTCGGCCGGTTCGTACGGCTGTGTGGGCGCCCGCGTGCGGATGGCCGGTACGGACTGAACCGCCGCAGCCCTGCCCGCAGCGACCCGGGCCGAGTTCGCCCGTGTGGCGCCGGCCCGCGGGGCACCGGTCCGCCCGGTGGTGGGACGGGACGGGCTGGAGGCGCCGGTCCTGGGTCGGGTGGGTTCCCTGGGTGCCGCCGGCGCCGCCGGTGCTGCAGAGGCATTGTGGCCGCTGCGGACACCACGCGCGACAGCCTCGGCGCGCTTGAGCGTGCTGGCGCGGCTTGGATTCTGGGCCCGGTCCCCCGGCTCGCTCCGCTGGCCGGATTGGGCCGAGCGGCTGCCGGGCGCGGGCGTACGGGGAGCCGACGACGGCGGCCCCGCTGGCGCTTGCCCGGAGGCACCGGCGGTGCCCGCGGGCCCGCTGAACGGGCCGACCGCGGGCCAGGCGGCGGTGCGGTTGGCGGACGGGGCCGTGCGGCCCTGGCGTGGGGTTGGCCGCTCCGCCGGCGCCACGGTCCGGCGAGCGGGGGCGGCCGTCCAGCTGGCCGGGGGCGTACGGCCTGCCGACGCCGGGGAATTGTCCTCCGGAGCCGAGGAGCGGTTCCGGTCCGCCGGGGCTGCTGTCCGGTCCGCAGGTGCGACCGGCCCGCGGGAGGATGTCGCATTCCCGTTTCGCGGGGCATCCGTCCGGTCGCTCGGAACCGTGCGCTCCCCCGCTGGTGCGGGTCGGCTCGCTGTACCCGTCCGGGCGGCGGGGCGCTGCTGGCCACCGGCCGGGCGCGATCGCGGCGTCTGCCGGGTCACGACGGGAACGTAGGAGGTACCGGGCGGACGCATCACGGGCTGGTCGACGCCCGGAACCCGGATGAATTCCAGCGGGGTGACCATGGCCAAATTATGCGCCGTCGTCGGATCGTTGGTCGAGGGACGGGTGTTGGCACTGGCCTGGGCCAGGCGCTCCTTCGCCTGCGCACGCTGGTTCAGGATCGCGGCACGCTCGGCGAGGGCCCGCTGCTGGGCCAGCACTTCCAGATCCACCTGCAGCGGATCTTCGGTGACGGCTGCCGGCAGCTGGGAAATCTGCTCCTTCACGTCCTCCACGAGGGAGGTGCGTGCCGCGAGAGCATCCTGGACGGACATCGGTCCGGTAGCCGGTGCAGCGTCGTAGGACGCGGCGGAACGGTGGCCCGTGGGCACGGTGGGCGAAGCACCGGTGGGGGCATCGTCCGGGTGTACGCGCGGAATGTGGGTTGGCGTGCCTGGAGGGGTGGCACTTCCGGCGGGCCGACCGGCCGGCCCACGTCCCTCTGGGGCCAGGGCGGCCGGCCCGCGTCCCTCGGGGGCCAGCGCGGAAGTGTCCGGAACGACGGAGTTCAGGCCGGTGAGGGGTGCACGTTCGGCGTCCTCCTGCGCCATCCGCATCGCCCGGCGCGAGGGCAGGATGGGAATGGCCGCGGTGGCCGGATCGGAAAGTTCTTTATACGCCCGCAAGGTGGCCCGGTCGCGGGCCCGGGTCTGCGAAGACCGCTCGCGGGGGGACGGAGAAGGCTCGCGGGGGGATCCGGGCGGGGGGGCATCGACCGGGGCGTCGGCGGCGCGGCGGCGGCGCTGGCCCGTGTGGGCCTCTGCACCCGCAGATTCAGGGTTTTCCGGGGCCGAATCTGCGATTCCGGTGGGCCCGGTCGACGGACGGCGCGGAACATCGGCCGGTACGGGGGCAGGCGCCGGCGGCACGGAAGCGTCAATATGCTCGTTGCCGGGCTGTTCAGGAGAATCTTGGGCGCGCCTCAATGCCCGGCGGCTGTGGATCGGTTCTGATTCCTTGCTCATTAACTACTCATCCAGTACTAGAATTCGCCGGTTGACTTGGCGCTGCCAACGGGCTCGGCTGCACATATAACCGGTATTTGGCAATGTATTGCACCACTCCGTCCGGCACCAGGTACCAGACCGGGTTAAATTCCTGCACGCGTCGGCGGCAATCCGTGGAAGAGATCGACATGGCAGGAACCTCCAACAAACTTACGTCGGTGCGGCCCATGCCGTCGAGTTCGTGGCCGGGACGCGTCACGCCAACAAAGTGTGCCAGCGACCACAGCTCCTCACTATCTTTCCACGAGAGGATCTGCGCCATCGCGTCCGCACCGGTAATGAAGTACAGGTCCGCTTCCGGGCGCATGCGTTTCAGGTCCCGGAGCGTGTCGATGGTGAAGGTGGGCCCCGGACGGTCGATGTCCACGCGGCTGACTGTGAAACGCGGATTCGAGGCGGTGGCAATCACCGTCATCAGGTAGCGGTGTTCCGCGGTGCTGACCTCCTGCTTGACCTTCTGCCAGGGCTGGCCCGTCGGGACGAAGACCACCTCATCCAGATCGAACACTGCCGCCACTTCGCTGGCTGCGACGAGGTGGCCGTGGTGGATCGGGTCGAAGGTGCCACCCATGACACCGAGCCGGAAGCGGCGGGCGCTTCCCTCCGCCTGCGCTTCCCTGGCGGGTGTCTCAGTGATGGGAAATCTCTTCGGCCTGGCCGTGGTCGTGCTTATTGGTGTGCTGGCGGTGCGGATCCGCATGCTCATCGGTGGGCGAGTGGCGGTTGCCCAGGTTGGTGAAGGAGGCGCAAACGAACAGCAGCACCAGCAGCACCACAAAAATTCCGACGCCGAACATCCACCAAGGCATCAGCAGGGGCGCCCTGGCTTC
>JBBRKU010000385.1:0-3313 GCA_038231735.1 Actinomycetales bacterium
CAGCCGCCGCCGGGCGCCTGGCTGAACTCCGTCGCCCGGGACATCTCCCTGGGCAGTGTCTACGTGATCAGCCGCCCGGTGATGGACGAAGCCGGACGGCGCCTTGAGCGCTCGCGGGAAACCCACTCACGGGCAACAGGGCAGTCCGGGACGGTGCCGGGTGCGGCTGCGAGCGGCGCCGGTCCGGACGGAACGGTACATGAGGTCGCCTTGGACGCTCCGCCGGCCGGTCGGAGCGGAAGCCTGGCCGGGTGGCTGGCCACGCCGAACGGCAGCGGACCCTGGCCGGCGGTCGTCGTGCTCCCCGACGCATCCGGCGACAATGAGGTGAGGCTGAGCCATCTGCGCCGCCTCGCCGGTGCAGGCTTCCTGGTCCTGATGCCCGGGCTGTTCCGCGGCGCACACCGGCGCCAGGTCCCGTCCAGACGCGCCCGGGAATCGCAGCAGAGCAGGTCCCTCCAGGACGTTGAGGCCGCCCGCAGGTTCCTGCTGGACCGGGCGGACTGCACCGGCGCGGTGGCAGTGCTTGGCTTCGGGTCCTCAGGTGCGCTCGCCCTCGCCAGTGCCTCCCGGGGCTTCGAGGCCGTCGCGGTAAATGACGCGAAGATCCCCAAGGATGTGGCCGTTCGGCTCATGGGTGCCGCTCCCCTGGTGGCCAGCTACGGAGCCAAGGACCGCCTCCGGACCGCGAGCGCATCCCGGCTGGAAAGGGCGCTGGAGGAAAAGTCGATCGACCACGATATGAAGATCTACCCGGATGCCGGCCGCGGGTTCCTCAACGGGCTTAACGAAGAGCCCAGCGGACCGAGATGGCTGCAACCCGTGCGGGGGTTCCTGACCGGTGCCGGACCGGACCGGGCCGCCGCCGACGACGCCTGGAACCGGATCGGAGGGTTCTTCCACCGCCACCTCCAAACGGAGCCACCCACCACAGAAGGATGACCGGAATGGGAACTGGCAACAAGCACGCGCTGGCTACCGCCGCCGTACTCGTCCTCTGGGCCGTCAGCGGGCCCATCCTGGGCTTTTCGAATACTTGGCAGCTGGCCATCAACACCGGAACCACCATCATCACTTTCCTAATGGTCTTCATCATCCAGGACACTCAAAACGGCTACACGGCCGCGCTGCATGTGAAGCTTGACGCCGTCATGCTGGCGCAACATTGAAAATCCTCGAACAGCGGATTATCCGGGCAGCACGCCTAGGGTCACGTTGACGGTTTTAGTCGTTCCGTCCGCGTGCCGGAAATCCACGGGTACGGTTTGTCCGGGCTGCAGATTCGCCAGGACCGCGGCGAGCGCCTGCACGGTTGGGGTCGGAGTGCCGTTGACCGCCGTAATGACATCGCCAACCTGGAGCCCGGCCTTATCGGCCGCCCCGCCCGGATTGACGGCGGCGATGCCCGATCCGACCGGCTGGCCACTCGAATCGGTCACCGTTCCGGTCCTGATCTCCAGCGCCGCCCGGTGCGAGGTGACAACCTTGCCGTGGGCGACGATCTGGCTGGCCACGTCCTTGACGATGTTGCTGGCGATGGCGAAGCCGATACCCGGCGCGGCCCCGCCGCCGACCTGAGGATCGGTCGCCGCCAGGGTGGGAATGCCAACGACCTGGCCGGTCAGGTCGACCAACGCGCCGCCACTGTTTCCCGGATTGATGGCGGCGCTGGTCTGGATGGTCTCGGGCAATGTCGCGCCCGGGGAACCGCCACCGGAAGGCTCACTCACCGTCCTGTCCACCGCGGAGACAATCCCGTTGGTAACGCTGCCGGCCAGCCCCAGTGGGTTCCCCATGGCCAGCACGATCTGCCCGATCTGCACCTTGGACGAGTCGGCAAACGCCGCAGGATGGAGACCCTTGGCGCCCGCGACCCGGATCACGGCAAGGTCGTCGGCCGGATAGGTGCCGACCAGTGTTGCCGACAGCGGTTGCGTGCTGCCCGTGAGGGTGACCTTGAAGGAGGTCGCGCTCCCAACGACGTGATCGTTGGTGACAATATCGCCCTGGTCATCGAAGACCACGCCCGAACCCAAATCACGGCTGGTCTGGATCAGCACCACAGACGGGAGCACTTTGCTGATTATTGATTCGAACTCGCCCTGCAGTCCGTCGGCCGCCGTCGCCGCGCCCGAAGCCGGGACTGCACTGCCCGTGGTCGAGGACGGGGATGGTGAAGGAGTGCCTGTGCAGCCGGGAAGCACCGTACAAAGAGCCACCAAGCCGGCAGCCGGCCAAAGCTTCAGCCCCGCCTTGTTCATCTTCTGCTGCTGATAGCGCCGACACATGCTTGCGTTTAACCTATCATTGCGCTGGCGCAATTATTAGGTTTCTGCCCAATTGCTGGCTTTCTGCTGAGGGAATCGCTACGGTCAAAAGACGGGCCGACCCGGTCTGTTTTTCTGCCAGCCGTCCGCCAGTCAAGGAGAAATCGTGAAGGCTTCAAAAACACTCACCAACAATCTTCAAGCCATCCTGGTGGACTTGGTCGAGCTGCACCTGCAAGGCAAGCAGGCGCACTGGAACGTGGTGGGCAGCAACTTCCGCGACGTGCACCTGCAGCTGGACGAGGTCGTTGATGCGGCCCGGCTCTTTGCCGACGAGATGGCGGAGCGGATGCGGGCACTGCATGCGGTTCCGGACGGCCGCAGCAGCACAGTTGTTGCCACCTCCACCTTGGAGCCTCTCCCCGCGGGCCTGGTGGATACCAAAGATGCGGTGGACCTGGTGGTCCGCCGGCTTGGGCGCACGGTGCAGACCATCCGCGATGTTCATGACCAGGTGGACGAGGAGGATCCGACGACGGCGGACATCCTGCACGCGTTCATCTCCCGGCTGGAGCACTACGCCTGGATGGTGGGCGCGGAGAATATGACGTCCTCGGACAAAGTGACCGCACCGGCCAGCGCCGACAAGTCCGCCTCCAAAGGCGGCAGCGCCAAATAGCGACGGGTAGCAGCTGTGAACGAGCCCTGGGATGCGGTACAGCTGGTTCCCGGATCCTGTGTGCCCGATGACCGGCTCCATGCCCTTGCGCAGCGGACGCGGACCTGCGGCGGGGACATCGTGGCGGCCATCGACCTCGCCGTCTCCCTTGGAGCGGAGCTGCCCCTGCCCATGAGCGGAGGCACCACGCGGCTCTGGGAATCTCTGGCCACGATTGCCGCCGTCAACCTTTCCACCGCGCGGGTGATCGAGCCGCATCTGGATGCGCAGGCCATCCTGAGCCAGGCGCCGGAGACGGACCTTGCCGGGCTGGACGGCAACGTTGAGGGTTCCGGCAGCTGGGGAGTCTTTGCCGCGGAGGCGAAGG
>JBBRKU010000386.1:0-3309 GCA_038231735.1 Actinomycetales bacterium
CTATGTGCTGCTGGGCCTGATCGGCCTGCCGATCTTCAGCGGCTTCCGTGCCGGCCCGGCCATCCTCGCCGGTCCCTCCGCCGGATACATCATCGGCTTCATCCTCGCGACGGCCGCCGTGGGCGTGCTGGCGCCCTGGGCCCTGCGCCGCCGCGGCAAGGCCTTCTGGCTGTTCGCCGCGGCCACCGTCGGCATGCTGATTGTGCACGGCTGTGGCGTTCTGGGGTTCATGGCCAAGGGAATGGGTTATTGGCCCGCCGTACTGGCCGACTCGGCCTACTACCCCGGCGACATCATCAAGAATGTCCTGGCGGTGGCGGTAGCGCTGAGCCTGCACCGTGCGTTCCCGGACATTCTGCTGCGCCGCCGGAAGTGAGCCGGATAACCCTTACCGCCGCCTCCGTGACGCTGGAGGCGGCGGACGGGACGGACCGCACCATTCTGGCACCCACCACCCTCGAGCTGACCGAGCAGCGCATTGCCGTGATCGGCGCTAACGGCTCCGGCAAATCGACGCTGCTGCGGCTGCTCAACGGCCTGCTGCTGCCCACCACCGGAACGGTCACGGTCAACGGACTGGACACCGCCACTCACGGCAGGGCAGTGCGCCAGCAGGTGGGCTTCGTCTTCACCGACCCGCTCTCGCAGCTGGTCATGCCCACCCCGTTGGAGGACATTGAACTCTCGCTGCGCCGGCTGCACCCCTCCGGCCCGGAGCGGCGCGAAGCCGCCCTGTCGATCCTGGATGGGTTCGGTCTCGGGTCGCTGGCGCCGAACAGCATCTACGAACTCTCCGGCGGCGAACGGCAGCTGGTGGCCCTCGCCACCGTCCTGGCCGTGCGGCCCGAGGTGCTGGTCCTGGACGAGCCGTCAACGCTGCTGGACCTGCGCAACACGCGCCTGCTGCGCGACCGGCTGACCATCCTGCCCCAGCAGCTGGTCATCTCCACGCACGATCTGGAGCTGGCGCAGGACTGCACCCGCACGCTGGTGATCGACGGCGGCGCCCTCGTCTTTGACGGGCCCTCCGCCGACGCTGTGGCCCACTACCGGCAGCTGGTCCGGTGATGCGCGGCCATGCCCACGTGATTGCCGCCTACCAGCCAGGCAATTCAGCCGTCCACCGCGCTCCGCTCTGGCTCAAAGCCTTACTGCTGCTGGCCGTCGCGGTCGCCTGCTTTGCCATACCCGATGCATACGTGACCAGCGCGGCCCTGGCCGCCGTCGTCGTCGTTCACTTCGCCGCGAAACTGCCGCCGGCCAGACTCTGGAAACCGGTGCGGCTGATGCTGGTGTTCCTGCTGCTGATCGGCGCCTACCAATGGTGGCAGAACGGGCCCGGAACGGCGTGGCGTGTGGTCGCGGGCATCCTGGCCACTGTGCTGGCGGCCAATCTCCTCACCGCCACCACCCCGGTGGACGCGCTGCTGGACGGTCTGGCCCGGATGGTGGCGCCGCTGCGCCGGTTCGGCGCGGATCCCGAGCGTTTTGCGCTGACCATCTCGCTGATGATGCGCAGCATCCCCTTCATCATCGGCGCGTTCGACGACGTCCGGGACGCGTCCCGTGCCCGCGGCCTGGAGCGGAACCTGCGCGCCCGCACGCTGCCGGTGATGATCAGCACCGTCGCCTACGCGCGGCAGACCGGTGAGGCACTGGCCGCCCGCGGGCTGGGCGAGGCGGAAGACTAGAGCACCGCCCGCGGCTGAGTCATGGCGGAGACCTGGCCGGCATGTTTGCGTGTCAGGCATTCTACGCGCCGTCGCTGCACCATCCGGACGGAAGCATTATGTCCGTAGCGTCGGGCCCTGCATCTTGGCCTACCTCGGGAATCCACGAACCGGAACGGGATGCACGAGGTCGGATTCTTCCTCGACGCACAAACGCCGTCCAGCGGCCCGTGGCGCCGGGCTTCCCTTAGTTCGACGGAGGACCGTCTGCCGTGCCTGGCGGCCGGACCGCAGAGTCGTTGGAGCCAGGATCTCAAGCGTTGTCGATGCGTGGGGCCTTCTTGGGCGGCGGCATCGTCTTTGGGCGGCTTCTTGTCCTCCACAGGTCCGGCATCCTCGTGGAGCCCGCACATACGGAAGTGTTCCGCTTACGGCGGGCGCGGTGCGGGCATAGCGTTAGTTTATGGACGTATTGGAGGTTTCCCCGGTTGCTGGGAGGATGCGGTGGGGCAGGTGCTCAGCCAGCTCGTTGACCAGCTGACCGCTGTCGCGGCGCGGGTGCCCGCCGGACCCAGTGCCCTTTCTGACGCGGATGCGGCCCGCTACGGCCAGGACCCCGCTACGGCCAGGACCTGGAGCAGGTCAGCCGGATACTGGAGGGCTTGACGACCGGGATTGCCGGTGAACTCGGTGCCCGGGTCGCGGCCGGCCGTTTTGCCGATTCCGGCGCCGCGACGGCGGTGGACTTCCTGCGCCAGGGATTGCGGATCAGCGCCGTCGAGGCCTCCCGGCGGCTTGCCCTGGCCCGGCAGGTCCTGCCGGTACCGGATCCGATTACGGGACAGAGCAGACCGGTCCGGCAACCGGATCGGGCCGCCGCACTGGCACGCGGGGAACTGGGAGCCAACTCGGCCAGGATCGTCAGCACCCACGTGGGGCAGGCGGCGGATTTGTGATCGGGCGGACGGATCATCTGGGAGAAGGTCGCAGAGGTGGAGCGGGCCCTGGTGCGGATCGGCGCCGAAGCGGACACGGACTACCTGGCACGGTGCGCCGCCCGGCTGATCAATACCCTGGATCCGGATGGGAAGCAGCCGACCGAGGCGGAGTTGCTGGCCAGGGAGGGCATCCGTTTCAGCCGTCCGCGATGGGGCCTGGTCGCCTTCAACGGGCACATGACCATCCTGGACTACGAGGAGCTGATGGTCGCCATCGGAACCGGGACGAACCCGCGCACCGCGGCCAACCGGGCCGCGGCGAAAACCGGAATCCCGGCCCCGGAACGGCAGCCGGAGCCAACGTCGCCCGGGATGCCGTGGCCCACTCCCGCCGGGCAAGACGAAGCGGACTGGAGCACCGCCTAAACGCCCGGGATGCCGTGGGTCGGTGCCGGGCAACATGAGGCCGAGATGGGGGCGGATGCCGCCTGGCCGGTTCCGTGCACCGCGGAACCGGATCCGAGGGCCGTGTGGAACGCACTTACCGCAGATACACCAGCCGAAACCGCGGTTCCCGATCCGGAGAGCGAACAAAGCTCCTCTCCACCCGGCAGCGCTGCTGTTGCGGGCACCGGCCTGGAGGCAACCGGTTCCAAGGCTGGCTACAGTGCAGGATTCCGGGGATCCGGCGGCGAAGGACC
>JBBRKU010000387.1:0-3293 GCA_038231735.1 Actinomycetales bacterium
ATCTGTGCTTCGCGGATACCGTACTGTGCACGCAGGCGCTGCTTTTCACGCAGGCGGACCGCGTAGTCGCTGTCCTGCTTCTTGCGGGCACGACCATGCTCACCAGGGCCGTACGGACGGCGCTCGAGGTATTTGGCGGCCTTGGGGGTAAGAGCAATGCCAAGGGACCGCGAGAGGCGGGCCTGGCGGCGGGCACGTGTGTTATTAGCCACGTTGTCCTTCCAATATTCATGCGGTAAAGCTCGCTGATTCCACAGTTCAAACTGGTCAAACTCCGAATCAATGCTTGGGTTATGTTCCTGGCCTCCATCATGGAGAGTTAGGGCTACCGCTGCCCTTCGCTGCAGCCGCTGGGCATACCCGTTTCACAGACGTCCTTACAGACAGGTCAGGAAAAGCAACGCGTATGGAGCCAAGGCTTGCCAGTGCACCCAATATCCTAGCAGTTATTTGCCCTGCTCTATTTGCCCTTCTTCCGGCGAATGATGCCACGCAGCCGCTCCAGCCGTCCCGCGATGTCCCGCTCGGCGCCGTTTTCCGTCGGCTGGTAGTAGTCGCGCCCGACCAGATCGTCCGGGGCATACTGCTGGCTTGCCACCGAATGGGGCTCATCGTGCGAGTAGACATAGCCCTTTCCATGGCCCAGCTGGTGGGAGCCAGGGTAGTGTGCGTCGCGCAGGTGGGCCGGGATTCCGGTCCCTTTTCCCGCCCGCACATCCGCGATGGCCGCATTGATGCCCAGATAGGCGGCGTTGGATTTGGGTGCCGTGGCCAGATGGACCACGGCTTCGGCCAGCACGATGCGCGCTTCCGGCATGCCGATCAGCTGCACTGCCTGGGCTGCCGCCACGGCGGTCTGCAGGGCCGTCGGATCCGCCATGCCGATGTCCTCGGAAGCGGAAATGATGATCCGGCGGGCCACGAAGCGCGGGTCCTCCCCCGCCTCCAGCATCCGCGCCAGGTAGTGCAGGGACGCGTCCACATCGGAGCCGCGCACGGATTTGATGAAGGCGCTGATGACGTCGTAATGCTGGTCCCCGGCCCTGTCGTAGCGCACTGCCGCGGCGTCCACGGCGCGTTCCGCGTGCTCCAGTTCTACCGGAATCGGCTCCTGGAGCTCGCCCCCCAGGTCCATGGCGTGGGCCACCCCGGCGGCGGCCTCCAGCGTGGTCAGGGCGCGGCGCGCATCCCCGGCCGCCAGCCGGATCAGATGGTCCAGCGCGTCATCGCTCAGGCGCACTTTCCCCGCCAGGCCCCGCGGATCGTCCACGGCCCGCAGGATCAATGCCCGGATGTCGTCGCTGGTGAGCGGTTTCAGGGTCAGCAGCAGCGACCGCGAGAGCAGCGGGGACACCACGGAGAACGCCGGATTTTCGGTCGTGGCGGCGATCAGCACCACCCAGCGGTTTTCCACTCCGGGCAGGAGTGCGTCCTGCTGCGCCTTGTTGAAACGGTGGATCTCATCCAGGAACAGAACGGTGGTGGTTTTGTGGAGATCCCGGGCGGTCAGCGCGTCCTCCATCACCTTCCGCACATCCTTCACACCCGCCGTGATGGCGGAGAGTTCCACAAACTTCCGGCCGGGGCCCCGGGCAATCACATGCGCCAACGTCGTTTTGCCGGTGCCGGGCGGTCCCCAGAGGATGACCGAACTCGGACCGGCAGGTCCCGTCTGGCCGGCCCCGGCGGCCAGCAGCCGCAGGGGCGCTCCGGAACCCAGCAGGTGCTGCTGGCCCACCACCTCGTCCACGCTGCGCGGACGCATCCGCACAGCGAGCGGGCTGCGCGGCCGGGGCGCGGAGCCCGCGGCCCCGGAATCCTGGTCCGCTGCGACCTCCGCCTCGTCCATCCCGTCCGACATGCCAAAAAGATCGCTCACCCGCTAAGGCTATCGGCTGACCAGGACACCAAGGACGCTGACGACGCTGCCCAGCGAACGACCGACAATGCGTCCGCACCCCGGACCCCGCCGCACACGTATCGTTAAGGCCGCTGAACCATACGGATGCCTGTCCCTGATCCGACCTGTCCCGAGCCGACCTTTCCCCGATGCAACCTGTCCCCGAGCCGACCTTTCCCCGATGCAACCTGTCCCCGATATAACTTGTCCCCGATATAACAGTGAAGGAAGCCGCTGGCACAAGATGCACAAGACACCGGAGCGGACCCCATGACGGGAGTATCCAGAACAGCCTTCGTGGCCCCCGAGCGGATACCGGGCTGGCTGGACCGGTTTGCGGCCGGCCACGGGCCGGTGCAGTTGCAGGAAACGGACGACGGCGTTCGCCTCACCGCTGCAGACGGTGCCGGCGCGCTGCTGCAGGCCCCATGGCCGGTGGACGGACGACCGGGCCGGGGCACAACACCCATCGAGCGCCTCGCGAGCCTGGCCGGGCAAAGCCGTACCATCGCCGTCGTGCTGCTGCGCCGCGGCGGATATGCCGTGGGCCTGTGCCAGGACGGCCAGGTCGTGGTTTCCAAGGTCGGAACCCGGCACGTCCAGTCCAGGACCGCGGCCGGCGGCTGGTCCCAGCAACGCTTCGCCCGGCGCCGCACAAACCAGGCCGACGCGCTGGTCGAGGCCGTGGCCGATCACGCCGCCCGGCTGCTGGCACCCGGCGCGCCCAGCGCAGGACCTTCACTGACCGCCGAATATCTGCTGCTCGGCGGAGACAAGGCGCTGTGCCAGTTGCTGCTGGCCGAGCCGGCCCTTGGCCCGCTGGCAGTCCTTCCCCGGTTGGCGTTTCTGGACGTTACGGACCCCAAATCCGTGGTGCTCAAACAGGCCGCGAAGGACCTGCGCTCGGTCCGCATCCTGGTCAGCGATCCACCGGATTCCGCCACCTGAGTGCCCCGGCCGCTGATCGAGCCCGGCCGGCACACGTCTCCGCGCACTCGCCGCTGATCGAGCCTGACGAGATCAAGGCGGGTCCGAAACGACTCACCGTCAAGATGCACGCGAAAGTGTCTTGCTTGCCTCATCTGTTTGTGCTCGCGTGGATGATGCTTCCAGTGCCCGTGTTTTCGCTGCGGCGAGTGCGATCAGCTGGGTCTGGATCTTGGTGATGCCGCGGGTGAGGTCGGCCGGGTTGGTGATCTCCATGAGCTCGGCGAGTTCCGCGGCTTTAGCTCCGGTCAGGATCCCGGAATCGATCACGCGTTGGTACGGGGTACGCGGTTTGTCATAGATGCGGGCCTTCTTCCCGTGCTTACTGGAGCGCCAGCCGACCGCTTTCGTGGTGGCGGAAGAGGTTCAGCCGGACCCGCACGAGGGCGTAGAGGGCGTTGAGCAG
>JBBRKU010000388.1:0-3284 GCA_038231735.1 Actinomycetales bacterium
GCATCAGCAGCTGTCCACTCATCCCCAGATGCGCCATCAGCGCCGTGTGGGACGCATGCCCGCCGGCGGGGTCGCCGTCGTCGTCCGCCCGAGGCCTCCACAGGAATTTCCCGCGCCGCCCCACATCCAGGATGCGGGCGCCCAGCAGGTTCCCGCGGAAGTCCTCGACGCCCAGCGAATGCCGGCGCACCGAGCGCGGATCCAAAACCTCGACGGAGGTGATGGTGCGGCCGGCAGCCCAGCGGGCCAGGCCGCGGCGCACCACCTCGACCTCCGGCAACTCAGGCATCGGGCAACTCGGGCAGCTCAGGCATCCGACAGCTCAGGAATCGGTGGCGGACGTGCTGGCGGAGGCCTCAGGCTGCAGGGTCTTCCAGCCGGCGGCGGCGGCTTCCTGCTCCGCTTCCTTCTTGGAATTGCCGCGGCCGGTGCCGTAGGGGGTTCCACCGATCAGCAGCGTGGCCTCAAAGGTCCGCGCATGGTCCGGTCCGTTGCCCTGCACCGCGTAGACCACCGGGCCCAGGTGCCGGCTCGCGGCGGTCTCCTGGATGTTGGTCTTCCAGTCCGTACCGGCGCCAAGAACCCCGGCGTCCAGCAGCAGCGGCCCCATCAGCCGCATCACCAGCTGTCGCGCCACCTCGATGCCGTTGTCCAGATAGGTGGCGCCGATCAGGGCCTCCATGGTGTCCGCGAGGATGGAGGATTTGTTCTTGCCGTTCGTCAGCCGCTCGCCCTGGCCCAGATAAATGAAGTCCCCCACGCCCAGCTGCCGGGCCACGCCGGCCAGCGCGCGCGTGCTGACGACGGCGGAGCGCCGCTTGGCCAGATCCCCCTCGGGCAGGTCCGGGTAGTCCCGGTAGAGCGCGTCCGTGACGGAAAGACCCAGGATGGAATCACCCAGGAACTCCAGCCGCTCGTTGGTGGGGATGCCGCCGTTCTCGTAGGCATAGGAGCGGTGCGTCAGGGCAAGACGAAGCGTCCCGGCGTCGATATCGACACCGAGACGCTTCAAAAGCACCTGATGCGGGGCATCCGCCAGCGGCGGAACCGTGCCAGGATGCCCCTTGGCACCAGTTTTAGAATTTTTCAACGCGGACGTCTTTAGACGTCGGCGACCTTGCGGCCCTTGTACTCAAGGTACAGCGCCGTGCCGGCGGAGTCGGTGACGACCTTGGCCTGGTGCGGCAGGCTGTAGGTGACCCGGCCGTTCTCAACCGTCTTCACCAGTGCAGGCGCAGTGGCCTTCCACTGGGACCGGCGGGCGTGCGTATTCGAGCGGGACATTTTCCGCTTGGGAACAGCCACGGCAAACTCTTTTCTCTCTCAGCGACCCCGGTCATCCCGGGAATCTAGTTCAGCTCTTGATCTAACTGTCTTTGCCGGTTAAGCCTTGAAGGGCGGCCCAGCGAGGGTCCAGGACCTCGTGGTGGTGCCCCGGCTCATCCGCCAGGTGGATTCCGCATTCGGAACACAAACCCTGGCAGTCTTCCCGGCACACCGGCTGGAACGGCAGGGCGGTCACCACTGCGTCCCGCAACACCGGTTCAAGATCGATCTGATCGTGCTCGATCCAACGTTGCTCTTCTTCGTCCTCCCCCACGGGGGCGCCGCCACGGGACGGCTCCTCATAGGAGAAAAGCTCTTGCACATTGACCTCAAGGTCATACGCAAGGGGATCCAGGCATCGTGCGCACTCCCCCGTCACTTCGACGAGGACGCTGCCCGATACCAGAATTCCTTCGTGTACGGCCTCCAGCCTCAGATCCAGGTCCATCTCGGACCCTTCCTGAACGCCAATGATCGCCACACCAAAATCCTTTGGTGCTGGTACATTTTCCTGCAGTATCCGCATGGTCCCTGGGCTGCGCCCAAGGTCTTTGACCTGAAGAGTCAAAGGCGAACCCGGGTTGATGCGACTGCCCACCTTGGTTGCGCTAATGAGAACTCCTGTAGAACATATAACCGACTTACCATCTTAGCCCGAAACCTGCGCCAGCCCCAAAACGCCGCCGGCAACAGATAACGCGCACTTTGCAAGCCTCATGGCAGAAGGGCCTCGACAAGTTTACCCTTGTCTTGCTATCCGCGCGGGATTTCCCGCTCCGGCGTGGCCGCCAGCAGTTTCTTCAGCACTGCCCTGGGCACGAAGTCGGAGACGTCCCCGCCGAGGGCGGCCACCTCCTTGATGATGGTGGAGGACAGGTGCAGGTAATGGCTCTCCGCCGGCAGGAACACCGTTTCCACCCCTGTGAGCTGGCGGTTCATGGTCGCCATCGGCAGCTCGTAGTCAAAGTCCGACGACGACCGAAGCCCCTTCACGATCGCGGAAGCCCCCCGGTCGTGGCAGTACTCCGCCAGCAATCCGTCCCCCATCGGCTCGACAATGATTCCGCGCAGCGCGGCGAACGTCTGCCGCGCCATCTCCAGCCGGTCCTCCAGCGTGAAAAGGTACTTCTTGGAATAGTTGGTGGACACGGCCACGATCACTTCATCGAAGAGCCCGGCCGCCCTGGCGATCACCTCGCAGTGGCCGTTGTGCATCGGGTCAAAAGAACCGGGGTATACCGCGCGTCGCATACTGACGAATCTAGTACATGCACCGCCGGGCCGTCAGAATACGCTCCGTTAGCATGGCTATATGACTATGACCGCACCCTGGCAACGGACCGCCCGTGGAGCCAACCTGTTGGGCAGCGACGGCTCCCTGGGCGTCACGATCTTCGAAGAGATCACCACGCTGGCCCTGCAGACCGGCGCCATCAACCTGGGCCAGGGGTTCCCGGACGAGGACGGACCGCAGTCCATCAAGGAAGCCGCGGAGGCCGCCATCGCTGCCGGCGCCAACCAGTACGCCCCCGGCAAAGGCATCCTGGAACTGCGCTCCGCCATCGCCGAACACCAGAAGCGCTTTTACGGCCTGACGCCGGACCCGGAGACCGAGGTCGTTGTCACCACCGGCGCGACCGAAGCCATCGCCGCCGCCCTGCTGGCGCTGGTCGGGCCGGGAGATGAGGTGCTGACCTTTGAGCCCTTCTATGATTCCTACGGCGCCATCATCGGCCTCACCGGCGCAACGCACACAACGGCGCCCCTGCTGGCCCCGGATTTCCAGCCGGACATAGCCGCACTGGAGGCCGCCTTCAGCACACGGACCAAAGTCGTCCTGGTCAACAATCCGCACAATCCCACCGGTGCCGTCTTCCCGGTGGACGTCCTCACCAGGATCGTGGAGCTCGCCGCCAAGTACGACGCCGTCATCGTCACTGACGAGGTCTACGAGCACC
>JBBRKU010000389.1:0-3275 GCA_038231735.1 Actinomycetales bacterium
CCGTCCGGAATCCAGTACCGGATCAGCCACGGCGAGCAGGCGGTCATGCTCACGGAGGTGGGGGCGGCGCTGCGCGAGTACACCGTGGGCGGCCGACCGGTGCTGGATGGCTACGAGGCCGGCGAGGTCTGCACCGGGGCGCGCGGACAGTCGCTCATCCCATGGCCCAACCGGATCCGCGGCGGCCGGTACCCCTGGAACGGCAGCGATCAGCAGCTGGACCTGAGCGAGCCGGAGAAGCATGGCGCCATCCATGGCCTGACGCGCTGGGCCACCTGGGAACTGGTGGGGCAGCGGGCGGAGCGCATCAGCTTCCGCCACATCCTGCATGCCTGCCAGGGCTGGTCCGGAGTGCTGGACTGCCGGCTGGACTATGAGCTGGGCGACCGCGGGCTGACGGTCCGGACCAGCGCTACCAACATCGGCTCCGCGGCCTGCCCGTACGGCACCGGCGCACACCCTTACCTCAGCGTCGGGCTGCCGGCCATCGACGCCGCCAGCGTGACGGTCCCCGGCGCCGTCTACCTGCCGGTGGACGATGCCGGCATTCCGACCGGGCACCGGCCGGTGGAGGGCACGCACTATGACCTGCGGACGGCGCAGCGGCTGGGGGACCGGCAGATCGACGTCGCCTACACCGAGCTGGACCGCGGGGCGGACGGCCTGGCGCGCGTCCGGCTCGCGGCGCCCGACGGGGGCCCGGCGGTGGAGCTGTGGGTGGACGGGTCCTACCCCTACCTGGAGATTTTCACCGGCGATACACTTCCGGATCCGGGCCGACGGCGGACCGGCCTGGGCGTCGAACCGATGACCTGCGCTCCGGATGCGTTCAATTCCGGCGAGGGGCTGCTGGTGCTGGAGCCGGGCCAGAGCCACCGTGCCAGCTGGGGCATCGAGCCGTTCGCGGCCCGCGGATAAAAGGAGCACTGTGATCTTCATCGTCGTCAAATTCCACGTGAAGCCGGACTGGACCGACCGCTGGCTTGACCTGACCCGCGGTTTAACCGAAGCGACCCGCCGGGAGCCGGGTAATCTGTGGTTCGACTGGTCGCGCAGCGTGGAGAACCCGGGCGAGTTCGTGCTGGTCGAGGCTTTCCGCGACGATGCGGCCGCGGACCATGTCAACAGCAGCCACTTCGCCCGGGCCATGAAGGACATGCCCCAGGCACTGCTGGAAACCCCTCAGATCATCAGCGAGAAGATCGACGCCGAGGTCTGGGGCCGTATGGGCGAGCTCACCATCGCTTAGTGGTTGCGTCGGGGTCTGGCCACGAGGTTGCGAAGCGGGTGGCATCCACCACATCGACCGAAGTGGCGGCGATCCTACGCGCACGAAGACAAGCCGGACCGGCGGACCTGGCCCTGGCTTTACTGAAGGGAAGCGCCGAGATTCGTTGGACCTGTGGTCGGATCATGCAATTGACCCGTGGAGAGTAGTCTCCGCGCCCTATAGATCCTGAAAACGTGGCCTACGCCGTCGCGCCCTTGCTCCCGCCGGCCACCGTGTAGCTCCACAGCTCGGCGGACACGCCCACCGGTTTCTGCCTGGGCGCCTCCCCATCCGGGCGGCCGTGACCCTCGCCGAAGCTGCGCGACGTCTTCCAGGCCTCAAAGGATTCCTCGTCGCGCCAGCGGGTGATGACCAGCCAGGTGGTCCGCTCGTCGGTGGGCTTGAGCAGCTCGAAACCCTCGAAGCCGTCCTGGTTCTCCACCGCGCCCGCGCGGGCGGCGAAGCGCTGGGCGAGCTCGTCGCCGCTGTCGGCCGGAACGGTGATGGCGTTGATCTTGATTATGCTCATGGACCTATTATGTCCAACCGTCCTGAGCGGGATCTGTGCACGCGACGGACCGCCGGACGCTGGGTGCGCGATTTTCGTGCCAGCCGCGGCGCAATCCTAGGCTAAGACGGCTTGGACCGGGGGTCCGCGGATTGGGGGTAGATAGCGGGCCTCCATGGGACAGGGACACACTCCGGCGCTGGGCAGCGCCGGAGCCGGAAGCTAAGTTGGAATCATGGCAGGAACCGGGAACACTCAGGAGTCCGACGACGTCCGCCTCACCGCCCGAGTCCATGGAGTGGTGCAGGGGGTCGGGTTCAGGTACTGGACCGCCCGTCAGGCCGACGGGCTTGCACTGACGGGCACCGCCAGCAACCTCGACGACGGATCCGTCGAGATTGTTGCCGAAGGCACCCATGCCGCGGCGGGGGAACTCCTCGACTGGCTCAGGTCCGGCGAAGCGCCCGGACGCGTGCGGGAGGTGGAGGCGACGTTCTCGCCGTCGAGCGGGTCCTTTAAAAGCTTCCGCGCACGCTAACCGGTCCGCCGGACCCTGACCGGACCCTGCTTACTCGGTCCAGCCCATATTCCGCGCCATCCGCTGCAGCACATCCAGAGTGGCCTCGTATTCTTCCTCCGGAATGCCGGCGGAGATCTGATCCCGGTTCTGTTTCACCACTTCGCCGATCTTCTCCAGGCTGGCGCGGCCCTGATCCGTCAGCGTGTAGTGCTCGCCGTCCAGGCCGACCCATCCACTGTCGATCAGCTCATCGATCTGCTCGGCGGCCGTCTCGTGCGGCTCCTCGGCCAGGAACGGCTTGAGGTCCTCGCTGATCTGCTCCACGGTGGACGCGGATTCCGCCAGCAGGTTCATGATCTGCCACTGCCGGCGGGTGACGCCGTGCTCCTCGACGATCGCGTCGAACTGCTGCGTGATCAGGCCGTCGACGAGCTTCAACCAGAATCCGATTGGTCGTTGGGGGTCCATGACCCTTCCCCTCTATCTCGGAGCGGACGCGCTGTTGCTACGACTCTATCCCGGGCCGCTGGAAGGGGATAGGCGCGGTGCTGGCCTCGAAGCGGCGGCGGGGAGCCTTGCTGCCGCGGCTCCGGTTTTCGGGTGTAGGAACGACGACGGCGGCCCTGGCTATTGCAGTTCCCGCAGTATTTCGTTGAGCGCCGCTTGGCTCGGGTAGTTGGCCGATGACGTGGAATAATCCATTGCCTTAGTAAACCAGCCTTGGGACATCCACGTCCTTCCAGTCATCTGGGGATGGGTCGGGTTGCATGTTGCCGACAGTCCTGTGCTGCCAGCGGGAGACACATACGTCATATCGGTCAGCCGTGGCTTCGGGAAGCCACCGTCGCCCGGACTGTCTCGGCTTCTGCCAGCACACCCGCGCTAGGCAATGAGGAAACCACAATTGTCCTACCTCGGGTCGGTAGTTTGACCAGATAGTTTCCGGTGTGGGCATCCCGGGTAATCAGGTTCGAATC
>JBBRKU010000390.1:0-3272 GCA_038231735.1 Actinomycetales bacterium
GCCGAAGGCGGACGCCGCCACCCGGCGGGCCGTGACAAGCGTTGCCGCCAGGTCCTCTGCGCGCTCCACCACGTGCATGCCCTTGCCGCCGCCCCCGGCGGAGGGCTTAATCAGCAGCGGGTAGCCGACGCCGTCGGCCGCCTCCAGCAGCGCGCTGTCACTGAGGCCGGGCTGCGCGATGCCTGGAACGACCGGCACACCATAGGCCATCACGTGGTTCTTGGAGCGGATCTTGTCCCCCATCATGTTCAGCGCATGCACGCTGGGGCCGATGAAAGTGATGTCCGCGTCCGCGAGCGCCTGGGCGAAGTTCTGGTTCTCGGACAGGAAGCCGTAGCCCGGATGCACCGCCTGGGCACCCGTCGCCTTGACGGCGGCCAGGATCGCGTCGATGTCCAGGTAGCTGTGCTGCGGCGCGGCGGGGCCGATCCGCACGGCCATATCCGCCAGCCGCACATGCCGGGCATCGGCGTCCGCGTCGCTGTAGACGGCGACCGAGCGGATGCCCATCTTCCGCAGCGTGGAGATAATGCGGCAGGCAATTTCGCCGCGGTTGGCCACAAGCACGGTGTCAAACGTGGCCTTTGTCTGTAGAGCTGATGTAGTCATCTGGTCACATCCGGAAGAGGCCGAGGGAGGTTTCGGGCAGTGGGGCCTGGGCGCACACATCCAGGGCCAGGCCCAGCACGGTGCGGGTGTCCGCGGGGTCAATGACGCCGTCGTCCCAGAGCCGCGCGGTGGAGTAGTACGGGCTGCCCTGGTCCTCATACTGCGCCTTGATCGGGGCCTTGAAGGCGTCCTCCTCCGCCTGCGACCATTCGCCGCCGCGGCCCTCGATCTGCTCGCGCTTGACCGTGGCCAGCACGGCGGAGGCCTGGTTCCCGCCCATCACGGAGATCCGGCTGGCCGGCCACATCCACAGGAAGCGCGGCGAGTACGCCCGTCCGCACATGGAGTAGTTGCCGGCACCGAAGGAACCGCCGACGACGACGGTCAGCTTGGGCACGCGGGCGGTGGCCACCGCGGTGACCATCTTGGCGCCATTCTTGGCGATGCCGCCCTGTTCGTAGTCCTTGCCGACCATGAAGCCGGAGAGGTTCTGCAGGAAGATCAGCGGGATGCCGCGCTGATCGCACAGTTCAATGAAGTGCGCGCCCTTGAGCGCGGATTCGCTGAAGAGCACCCCATTGTTGGCCACGATGCCCACCGGATGGCCGTGCAGCCGGGCGAAGCCGGTGACCAGGGTGGTGCCGTAGTTCTTCTTGAACTCGTGGAAGCTGCTGCCGTCCACCAGCCGGGCGATGATCTCCCGGGCGTCATAGGGGGTGTTCAGGTCCGTGGGCACGGCTCCGTAGAGCTCCTGCGGATCCGCCTTCGGCTCGATGCTGGTCCCGATGTCCCAGGCCGGGGCGGTGGGAGGGGGCAGGGTGGCCACGATGTCCCGGACAATCTGCAGGGCGTGCTGGTCATTCTCGGCCAGGTGGTCCGTGACGCCGGAAATCCGCGAGTGCACATCCCCGCCGCCCAGCTCCTCGGCCGTGACGATCTCGCCGATCGCGGCCTTCACCAGCGGCGGCCCACCCAGGAAGATGGTGCCCTGGTTGCGCACGATCACCGTCTCATCGCTCATGGCCGGAACATACGCCCCACCGGCGGTGCAGGAGCCCATCACGGAGGCGATCTGCGGAATCTTCGCCGCGGACATCCTTGCCTGGTTGTAGAAGATCCGGCCAAAGTGTTCCTTGTCCGGGAAGACCTCATCCTGCTTGGGCAGGAACGCACCGCCGGAGTCGACCAGGTAGATGCACGGAAGTCTGTTCTCCAGCGCGATTTCCTGCGCGCGAAGGTGCTTCTTCACCGTCAGCGGGTAGTACGTTCCGCCCTTGACGGTGGCGTCATTGGAGATCACCAGCACCTGCCGGCCGTGCACCAGCCCGATCCCGGCGATTACCCCGGCGCCGGGACAGTCGCCGCCGTACATGCCGTTGGCGGCCAGCGGCGCAATTTCCAGGAACGGGCTGCCGTCGTCGAGTAACCGGTCGATCCGCTCCCGCGGCAGCAGCTTCCCGCGGGCCAGGTGGCGTTCACGGGAGCGCTCCGGACCGCCCAGGGCCGCCGTAGCCAGGCGGGACCTGAGGTCATCCGCCAGCGCGCGCTGCGCAGCGTCGTTTTCTGCATAGGCGGCACCGCTGGTGTCCACCTGGCTTTCGATCGTCTCCATCGACAACTTCCCGTTTCCCGCCACATTGCCCTCAACGAAGGCTACGTTTTCGTGGGATCCTTGTAGCTTGGTTAGTATCGGCTAACTGAGATTTAGGTTAGTCTGGATTAACTGTGGTGTCCAACACAGAGGGTGGAATGAGCCAGGAAAACGAGACCGGAAGCCGCACGGCTGACCCGAATGAGGGCCGCGCCGAGCCAGCGGCTTCAGCCGCGCCCACACTGTTAGTCGTGCCGGCAGCTTTGGCCGGTTCTGTGGCCCAGCCCACCTTGCGCAGCCGGGCCAAGGCCAACCGGCGGCAGGCCATGCTCCGGGCCGCCGCGCATCTTTTCGCCCAGCGCGGCTTCAACCGGGTGTCAATTGAGGATCTCGGCGCAGCCGCCGGCGTCAGCGGTCCCGCGGTCTACCGGCATTTCAGTGGCAAGCAGGCGGTCCTGGCCGCGCTCCTGGTCGGAGTCAGCGAGGACCTGCTGGAGGGCGGGCGGTCAGTCGTCCAGGACGCCGTTGACGTTGATGATGCGCTCCGCGGGCTGATCCAATTCCACGTCGATTTCGCCCTCTCCAACCCCGATGTGATCCGCGTCCAGGACCGGGAACTGGCCAACCTGATCGACGACGACCAGGCCTCAGTACGGACCCTGCAGCGCAACTACATCGCGGTCTGGGTCGGCCTGCTGGGCCGCATCCAGCCCGACGTCGAACCCGCCGTCCTGCGCCTGAAGGTGCAGGCGGCGTTCGGCCTGATCAATTCCACCCCGCATAGCGCCCGCAGCCAAGGCCGGAACGTCGATGCCAAGACGGCCCGCCCCGTCCTCGAAGCGATGGCCCGCGCCGGCCTCCTGTCCTAGCGAACGCGTCGACTACCATCGGTTATAGGCACAACCAATGGTAAAATGGCTACGTGGGATCGGATGAGTCATCCACGCCAAATCGCGATCGGCGAACCTTGAGCGAGTCCTCTACTCGTCAACCTACAGACGTCGACGTCGCCGCGTCGTCCGCCTGGCCACCCGCGTCGCATGAGGAACGCCCTTGGGACGCCGACACCGAC
>JBBRKU010000391.1:0-3263 GCA_038231735.1 Actinomycetales bacterium
ACTGGATTCCGGACGGAAGGCCCGACGGCGGACCCTGGCTGCCGCCCTCGGGCGCGGCGGCGCTGGACTCATCTGAGCTTCCGCTGTCCAGCGGCGGGAGGCTGGATACCCCCGCCCCGGGCAATGCCATCAGGCACCGCCGCCGGCCCGCATGGCGATGATGGCGGTGATGAAGCCGGCCAGGGCAAAGACCAAGCCCAGGATCCACATGGTGGCCAGGAGACCGCTACGCAGCCTTACCCCAGCAACCGGACCGGTGGAGAGCTTCTCCCCGCGGAACAGGGCCAGGCCGAAGAAGATGAAGGCCAGCACCCAGAAAATCCATTCAAAAACGCCGTATCCACCGTGTCCCATCCGAAGCTCCTTTGTCGCGAAAGGCTGGCGGACTGGCCTGCGCCCATCAGGGCGCCCGTCAGTGCGTCCATCAAACGAGGCCGGCCCGGCCGGATTCTTCCACGCTACCACCGGCGCCTCCGGGGGCAAGGGGGTATTCCGGGGGATTGGGGCCCCTGCCGGCAAGCGCCTCCGTCGAGTGTCGGGATATGCCCCATCTCTGGCGGTTTCAGGGGCACAAGTCCCCACTGGGCTCAGCGGGCGGGGCCAGACGCGGCCTGGGTCGCAGTGTCGGTGCCACCGGATAAGCTGGGCGGGTGGCGACGGATGAGCAGAGCGCACCGGACGGCAGTCCGACGGGCACACGCGGCGAGGTGCAGGAGGACCGCTTCGTGGGCGGCGCGGACCTGACCAGCTGGAAATCCCCGGTGGGACACTTCCTGGCGCGCATGGTCCGGTGGGCCAGCGCATGGCTTGGCCCGAACGCGGCACTCGTCCTCACCCTGGTGTTGGGCGGACTGATTGCGGTCTCCCTGACGGCGCTCTCCGCGGAGGTCTACGAATCCGTCGCGGAAGCGGACGGCGTGGCAGGCCTGGACCATCCGCTGCTGCAGACCGCCATTTCACTGCGCTCCCCGGCGCTGGATGTGGCCGCGACCGCGTACACGGATGTGGGCGGCCCCATCGGCATGCCCATCCTGGCGGCCGCCACCATGCTGGTGCTGGCGCTCCGCCGCCGGTCCTGGACGCCGGTGATCCTGATCGCGTCGGCCGCGGCGGGTTCTTTGCTGATGACGGTGGCCGGCAAGCAGCTGATCGGCCGCGCCCGCCCGCCGCTGGCCGACGCGGTCCCGCCGTACGAGCATTCGGCCTCCTTTCCCAGCGGCCATGCGCTGAACGCCGTCGTGATTGCCGGCATCGTGGCGTACCTGCTGATCCTGCGCCAGCACACCACCCGGGCCCGCGTGCTGACCATTTCCGCGGCGGCCCTGTTCGCCCTGACCATCGGGCTGAGCCGGGTGTTCCTGGGCCACCACTGGTTCACCGATGTGCTGGCTGCGTGGACACTGGGCGTTGCCTGGCTGGCTCTTGTCATCACGGCCCACCGCCTTTACCTCACCGTCCGCCGGCGCGGCCCGGCGCCGCGCAGCCATCCATTGAAAGGGACATCGTGACCAGTTCGCCCGACACATCCTCGCCCGCCTCATCCGCGTCCCCCGCTTCGGCTCCTTCCGCCGCCACGGACGCCGCGCCCGCGGCCCTGAGGAGGGTCGCCGTCGTTGTCAATCCCGTCAAGAAAGCCGGCGTCGACCTGCGCGCGCTGCTGGCGGAGCTGTGCCGTGAGGCCGGCTGGGCGGAGCCGCTTTGGCTGGAAACGACCGTGCAGGATCCCGGGGCGGGGCAGGCGCGGCAGGCACTGGAGGAGGGGGCCGACGTCGTCATCGCGGCCGGCGGCGACGGTACGGTCCGCGCCGTGGCCGGGGTGCTGGCGGGCACGGGCACCGCGCTGGGCCTGATTCCGCTGGGCACCGGCAACCTGCTGGCACGGAACCTGGGCCTGGAGATCAACGATCCCGCCCTCGCGGCGCGGCAGGCGCTGACCGGAAGGGACCGGCGCATTGACATGATCCGGGCGGTGGTGGACAACGACGGCGAGGGGCAGCTGTTCCTGGTGATGGCCGGGCTGGGCTTCGACGCGGCGATCATGGCGGACACCAAGGACGTGCTCAAGGACCGGGTGGGCTGGTTGGCCTACGTGGACGCCGGAATCCGGAATCTGCCGGGGCGCCCGGTCCGGTCCAGGATCCTGATTGACGGCCGCCGCGCCGCGGTCCGGCACATCCGCGGCGTGAGCGCCGGCAACTGCGGGCAGCTGCAGGGCGGCTTCGAGATGTTCCCGCACGCGAAGGTGGACGATGGCCTGCTGGACGTGATGACCATGGCGCCGTCCGGCCGGCTCGGCTGGCTGGGCGTGGCGGGCTCGCTCCTGGGACGGCAGCGCGGCGGCGGCAAGGGCCCCGCCGCGGTCGAATATTTCCAGGGCCGGAGCGTGGAAATCTCCGTTGCGCGGCCGGAGGAGATCCAGCTGGACGGCGATCATTTGGGCCCGGGAACACATCTGGCGATGAGCGTTGAGCCCGGGGCGCTGACGGTGCGGGTTCCGGCTGCGGTCGGGGCCGGGGATTCTGGTTCGATTGGGCGCTAGCTGCGCTTGGCGCCAGCAAACCCACACTTAGCGACCGTTCGGCGGATTGCCCGGGCGGCTGGGCACGTGAAGTGGCGTGAGACACCGAGGCATAGGCGATAGGGTCTTAGGCTGCTTGACTTTCGACGGACAGATCCCGGAAGCCTGCGGGCTCCAACTCGGCGATCAGGTTCCAAAAGGTGACTTTTCCATTGGAACGGCCGGTGGCGATGGTCGGGACCAGGCCATGGGTCAGGTGATTGCTGCAGAGTTCCGGCAGATCAAACTGCCGGAATGGGTAATAGTCGCTCACTGTGGTGCACTCCGATTTAGCTGAGACCGCGAACGGCAGACCCAAAGTTTCGGATCCAGAACCCATATTACATGACTTGTCATGGGCTCATGACACATAAGTCAACGTTGTCGCGAAAAGAATCCAGCCCGGTCAAGTCCAAATGCGTGCGGGCCGCGAATTCGCCCGCCACCCCCCCAGCCGTCGTCGTCGTTCCCCTCCCTCCCCCATCGACTGAGCACTCCATGCCCGATACAGGGCTGAATCCAGCACCAAATGAGCAGTCGATTGGAAAGAAGGTAACGGGGGAGGAGGGGGTGGAGAGGGGCTCAGCCGGCGAGGCGGTTGTACGCCAGTTGGGCCAGCGCGGCCGCCTGGTCACCCAGCACCCCGTCGTCAAACAGCACCCGCGGCGAGTGGTTCCACGCCGCCGTTTTCGGGTCGATGCCAGCC
>JBBRKU010000392.1:0-3262 GCA_038231735.1 Actinomycetales bacterium
AACCGAGCCCAAACTCAAGTGCTACCTGGAGGTCATCATCCCCGTCGAGTCCGCCGCGGATCTGGCGGCGGCCAGGGACCAGGCCCGGGCGGCATTGGATGCCATCCTTGAAGATGTCCGCGCGGCCCTCGGGCTGTAACTCGGCGGCTCCGAACTCGGGTCCCGCCGCCCAGGACCCGAAACCGATCGCGATCCCGCGAAATGACAAGGAAATTTCGACGTCATTTGGCGGGATCGGTATCGCTAACCGATGGCCTCGCTCACAGCGTGCGCAAGTTGGCGCCGTCCCACCACTCCGGCCGGGCCGTCGTCGTTGTTACGATCACACCTGATGGCCTCCACAAGCTCCCGCCCAAACGTCATCATCCACATATGCCCGCGCGGCCCTTCGCCGTGTGCCGTCGGAAAACGATGCTGGACGCATGACGTTCAGCAGGCTTATTCTCAGCTCCGATCTGGCATCCGTAGGCCAGGATCCCCGCCGGCTTTGCCGGGAGGCCGCGGCAGGAGGCCTTGTTCGCGTCCGCCACGGCGTCTACATCGAGGTGGACCATTGGAAGGACCTCAACGACTGGGGACGCTACGGCGTGCGCGCGGCTGCCTTCAGCGGGTCGACCGCCGCACCGCCAACATATTCGCTCCATACCGCTGGACTGCTCTGGGGTCTCTGGCTTGTGGGTTGCCCCGAATATCTCCACGCGGTGACCGATTTCAAAGCTGGAGGACGGTCCAGGCCTGGATTGAAGCGTCACATCGGCCACACGGACGCAGGAGTAACGACGATCTTCGGTTTCCGTGTCACCGACAAGGCCCGGACGGCCGTTGAATTTAATGACCCGGCTGCCGTTTGCCCATGCCGTGGCGGTGGCGGATTCCAGCAGGCGGACCCGAGTAGATGCGCTGGATGAGGCCCAGATCGAGTGGAAACGCGACCTTCCGCTGGGTCCTCCGCCGGATATTGACGAACTTCATGCGGCCATCCGGCGGCTGCCATGCATGGCCAAGAGGCAGCGCGCCGAGGCGGTGCTCGACTTCAGCTCGGGTCTGTCGGAGTCCGCTGGCGAATCGATCAGCCGTGCGAATATGCACATACTCGGCTTCCCACCGCCGCGGCTGCAGCACCGCTTCGTCCTCGCGCGCGGACAGCGGGCCAGAACGGATTTCTACTGCCCGGCGGCCGCGCTCGTCGGCGAGTTCGATGGCGCCGGAAAGTATCTCCGGGGACTGGGGGGAGGGATTATCCATCGAGGACCGCGTGATGTTGGAAAAGCAGCGGGAGAACGGGATCCGGGCCCAGGGCGTTGGAGTTGTCCGTTGCGAACGGACCGATGCGGTGGACCTCAACCGGCTGGAGCGGATCCTCGCCCAGGCAGGACTGCGCAGACGGTGTCCCACACCCGAAGTCCCGCGCGCCCAGAAATGACCGCGATCCCCTTCGATGATCCGGAAATTTCGGTGTCATTCCGGGGATCGTGGTCGCAACTCAGCGGACCGCGCCCGGGGATCCGGAAGAATTGCCGGTGCGGGCTCGCGTCCAGTGAGAGCCTACGCGGCGACCTCCACGAACCCGTCCACGACCCGGGCGGAGTAGACCCCCAGCGCCAGCTGCGGCTCGCCGAAACACTCGCCCGTTTGCAGGTCGTAGACCTCCTTGTGCAGGGGTGAGGCGATGGTGGGCCGCCGTCCGCGGGAGCCAACGATCCCGCGTGCCATCACATTGGCCATCGTCGCGGGATCCGTGTGCGAGACAGCAAATACTTCATTGTCGCCGGTGCGGAACAAGGCCACCTGGCGCCCGGCCACCAACGCGGCCTCACCCCAAGCCTCGTCCAGGTCGTCGAGCCGGCACACGCGGTGCCAATCCAGCCGGCCCTCGGAGATGAGGCTTCTGAACGCGGCCCCTTCGGTGGCAGCTGCTTCAATCACCGTTGTCGACATGACGGCTTCCCTTCTGGGTACTTTCCTTGAATTCTGAGTGCATAAATTCTGGCTGCATAAATTCTGGCTGCATTGCTTGCGCCAGATGTTGCGGTCCAATGCCCTCAGCCTAAAATTGCCTTGTTTCGGGCGCATGCAGCCCATGTATCGGAAAAGTAAAAGAGACCTCACCTGCCCCGAAACGCAACCGTGATGCAGAAGTTAAGGTGACGAAACATAAGGGAAACGGTGGGGAAACTGCAGCGCCCTAGCCTGAGATAACAGGCCGCGGGACATCCCGCCACCCGATCGAAAGGCACAGCCGTGACCCGAGACATGTCCGCCCTCCCCGATTCTGGCCAGCGACCCCGCCGGATCGTCGTCGCCGGCGGTGGCCCCGCGGCCCACCGCTTCACCGACGCGATGCACGCCAGGGGGCTCGACGGCTTCCAGATCACGGTACTGACCGAGGAGGCGCACCTGCCCTACGACCGGGTGGCGCTGAGCAAGGCCCTCACGGACGACGGCGTCGACCTCACCTTGGGCAAGGCGGCCATGTGGGAGCACGAGGCCCTGGTGCTGCGCACCGGCGAGCGCGCGGTCGGAATCGACGTCGCCAACGGGCGGGTCATCACCCGCAGCGTCGGCGCCGGTGCGCAGCCAGAAGCGGCCGACGGCGGTGCGGCGCCGGATGGTGCCACACGTCCCCACACCGGCCTCAACAGCTACGAATACGACGAGCTGGTCGTTGCCACGGGATCGGACGCCGCCCGGCTTCCCATCCCCGGCGCGGAGTTCAGCCACGTTTACCGCACCCTGGATGACGTGTGGTTCCTCAATCGCGAGGTCGCCCGGCTAACGGAACAGCACGGCCGGCAGGTCCGGGCCGCGGTGATCGGCGGCGGCCTGCTTGGCCTCGAAGCGGCAGCCGGGCTGCAGCAGCTCGGAGCTGAGTCGGTGGTCATTAATGGCTCCGACTGGCTGATGAATACCCAGCTGGACGAGGGTGCGGGACAGGCCCTGGGCCGGCTGGTCCGGGCCAAGGGCCTGAAGATCCATGGCGGGGTCTTCCCCGCCGGCATCGAAACCGTCGGCAGCACGGTGACCGGAGTGCTGATGGCGGACGGCCGCACCATTCCCGCGGACCTGGTGGTGGTGGCCATCGGGGTGAAGCCGCGCGATGAGCTCTTCCGTGAATCGCCGGGGTCCGCCAATGATGCAAACACCCCCCGCGCCGCCCTCCAAGCCTCCGTGGACTACGTGGCGGGCATGACGGACCGCTACGCCCTCCTTCGTCACGCGGCCCTCTCCGGCCAAAGTGAAACTTTTTCCGAAGTTGAAGCGC
>JBBRKU010000393.1:0-3255 GCA_038231735.1 Actinomycetales bacterium
CACATGACGCCGGCATCAGCCGGGACGTCCGGCGCGCCGGCGATCACCAGGGACCGGGTCGTGGTGATCGGTGGAGGCATCTCCGGCCTCGCCGCAGCGGCCCTGTTGGGCCGCTGCGGCTACAAGGTCACGCTTCTGGAACAGCAGGACGAAGTCGGCGGCCGGGCTGGCCTCTGGCGGTCCCAGGGATTTACCTTCGATACCGGTCCGTCCTGGTATCTCATGCCCGACGTTTTTGATCATTTCTACCGCCTGCTGGGAACCTCGGCGGCGGAGCAGCTGGACCTGGTCCAGCTGGATCCCGCCTACCGCGTTGTCTTCGAATCCGGCGGCCCTACGGTGGACCTTCCGGCCGGCCGCGCCAAGGCCGTCGAACTCTTTGAAGACCTTCAGCCTGGCGCCGGCGCTGCCTTGGACCGGTACCTGGACTCGGCGCGCCAGACCTACACGCTGGCTATCCGGCATTTTCTGTACACCTCCTTCCAGTCCTTCGGCACTTTCCTGCGCCCGGAGATACTGTTCCGGCTGCCGCGGCTGCTTCGCTTGTTGCTGCAGCCGCTGGCCGGCTTCGCGGAAAACCACGTGAAGGATCCCCGGCTGCGCCAAATCCTCGGTTACCCCGCCGTCTTCCTGGGCGCGTCCCCTTACACGGCTCCCAGCCTGTTCCACCTGATGAGCCATCTGGATCTGGCGGAGGGCGTGCTGTACCCCATGGGCGGGCTGGCCAGGGTCATCGGGTCGATCAAGACTTTGGCCGAAGATGAGCACGTGCAGATCCTCACCGGGGCCAGGGCCACCCGGATCCGCACCGAACCCACCGGCAGGGGGCGCCGGCCGGCGCGGGTGTCAGGGGTGCGCTACACCGATGCCAATGGGCAGAGCGTGGAACTTGACGCGGAGGTGGTGGTAGGTGCCGCGGACCTGCACCACATGGAAACCACGCTGTTGCCCACTGAGCTGCAGACATTTCCGCAGAAATACTGGGACCGGCGGATATCGGGCCCGGGAGCTGTCCTGTTGTACCTGGGTGTAGAGGGTGCGCTGCCCGAACTGGAACATCACACGCTGCTGTTCACCACTGACTGGAAAGACAACTTCGGCCGGATTCTGGGAACGGATGCGTCCGTCCCGGATCCGGCGTCACTGTACATCTGCAGGCCCAGCAGGACGGACCGCTCCACCGCACCTGCCGGATGCGAAAACCTGTTTGTCTTGGTTCCTGTGCCGGCGGACCCGGAGCTTGGCCGCGGGGGCGTGGACGGCGCCGGCGACAGGCGGATCGAAGAGATTGCCGACGCCGTCATAGCGCAGATTTCGGATTGGACCGGGGTCGGCGACTTGGCCGGACGCATCCGCACCCGGCGCACCGTGGGGCCTGGGGATTTTGCCGCGGAGCTGAACTCCTGGCACGGCGGCGCGTTGGGTCCGGCCCACGTGCTGCGGCAGAGCGCGTTTTTCCGCTCCGGAAACATCAGCCACAAGGTCGACGGTCTGCTGTATGCCGGAAGCTCCAGCATTCCCGGCATCGGCCTTCCCATGTGCCTGATCAGCGCGGAGTTGGCGGTGAAGCGCCTGGCCGGAGACCGTTCGAGCGGCCCGCTTCCAGAGCCACTGGGTCCGCTACCCGGGCTGCGGCCGCGCGCTTTGCCGGACCTGCCGCCGGAACCCCTGCCGCCGGAATCGCTGTCCAGCCCCGCGAATAAGGGCGGCCATTGATGCGGTTCCTGTACCTTGGCGTGCTGCTACTGTCCCTGGGTGGGATGGTTGTGCTCGATTGGCGTTACCGGTTGTTCTTTTTCCACCGGCCGCTCCGTGCAGCTGTGGTTTTGGCGGTCGGTGCCGTCTTTTTCCTGCTCTGGGACGTGGCGGGAATAACCCTGCACATCTTCTACCGCGCGGAATCAGCCATCATGACGGGTGTGCTGCTGGCGCCAGATCTGCCGCTGGAAGAGCTCTTCTTCCTGGCCTTCCTCTGCTATCTGGCCATGGTAGCGTTCGCTGGTTTGTCCAGGCGGACGCGGACGGGCAGCTTCCAACCGCCAACCAGGCAGAGCCTGCCGGCGGACGAGAGCCAGCGGAGGAAGGTATGACTTACTGGCTCCTGGACACGGTCTTCCTGCTGCCGGCCGCGGCTGCCTGGATCACGGCGCTGGTCCGCCAGCGTGCCCACCACGGATCGGCCAGGGGGATGGTCGCTGCCAGCCTGCAGGGCGCGGTGGTACTGCTGGCGCTGACCTGCATTTTTGACAATGCCATGATCGCGGCAGGCCTTTTTGGCTACAGACCGGACACGATTTCGGGACTCAAGATCGGGCTGGCTCCGCTCGAAGATTTGGCCTATCCGCTCGCCGCCGTGCTGCTTTTACCGGGATTGTGGCTGATGATGGGACAGCCGAGTCCGGAACTGCAGGAGGCACAGGAGGGGTCCAATGACTGAGTCCAGAACAAAGCGATCAGGCTTGGGCACCCTTTTCGTCGCCTCCCGCCCGCTCTCCTGGATCAACACCGCATACCCCTTCGGCGCCGCCTATCTGCTGGCCTCCGGACACCTCGACCTGACCATGGTGATCGGCACTCTGTACTTTCTGATTCCCTACAACCTGGCCATGTACGGCATCAACGATGTCTTCGACTATGAATCTGACCTGCGCAATCCACGCAAGGGCGGCTTGGAAGGAGCAGTGCTGGAGACGTCCCTGCACCGGCTCACCCTTGCGGCGGCCGCCGTTACCAATTTGCCCTTCCTTGCCTATCTTGTAGCCGTGGGAAACTTGTTGTCCTCGCTGGTGCTGGCCGTCGGTGTCTTTGCCGTTCTGGCCTACAGCGCCCCCGGGCTGCGGTTCAAAGAACGGCCGTTCCTGGATTCCGTAACATCCAGCACCCACTTTGTCAGCCCAGCCTTATTTGGCTTGGCCCTGGCGCAGGCCCCGTGGACACCGTCACTCGGGGCTCTGCTGGGAGCCTTTTTCCTGTGGGGCGTGGCCAGCCAAGCCTTCGGGGCAGTACAGGATATCCACGCGGACCGGGAAGCGGACATCGGTTCGGTGGCTACGGTATTGGGCGCCCGAAGTGCGGTCAGGTCCTCCATTGTTCTGTACCTCCTTGCCGGCCTGCTGATGTTCGGAACCGCGTGGCCCGGCCCGCTAGCCGCGCTGTTGGTTCTGCCTTACGCGGCAAATGCGGCCCCTTACTGGTCCATTGACGACGCCGGGGCGGAGGCTGCCAACGGCGGCTGGAAACGGTTCCTGTGGATCA
>JBBRKU010000394.1:0-3248 GCA_038231735.1 Actinomycetales bacterium
CCCATTAAGGCGCCCTGGGAAAAGTAGGACGCGCGGGGAACGGAAGTCCGGGCCTCAGCGCGAAGCCAGGCTCCGCCGTCGGGCCTCGACCGGAACGCCCGAGGTGCGGGGGGCGTGCTCCGGAATGCGCACGCCGGCCGCGGCCAGCCGGCGCTGGCTCTCCTCCGCGCTGACGTACTCCCCTACCGTCGGCGCGTTGCCCAGCGGCACTACCGAGTGGACGATGGTGTGCTCGTAGACGTGCACCAGGTTGAAGGCCTGGGCGCCGTCGCGGCCGCGCGTCCCGCCGACCGGCACATTCAGGTCTTGGGTGTAACAGGTCGCCGATGCCACCGAAACCGGGATCCCGGCGAACGTGGCCGTCGTCGAGTAGTGCAGGTGGCCGGCCAGGATGGAGCGCACGTCGGATCCGCGCAGCACCCCGGCCAGCTCGGACTGCCGGCGCAGCTCAACCAGCACGGAGAGGTCCAGCACGCTGGGCACGGGCGGATGATGCAGGGCCAATATGGTGCCGTCCGGCGCCGGCGTTTCCAGCTCATCGGCCAGCCATTCCAGCTGGTCGGCGCTGAGCTCGCCGTGGTGGTAGCCGGGAACCGAGGTATCCAGGGTGATGACGCGCAGTCCGTCCAGGTAGTAGCTGCGGTCCACCGGAGCCATGTCCGCGGGCTGGTCGAGCAGTCCGGCGCGGAAATTGCCGCGGTCATCGTGGTTCCCCATGGCCCAGATCACCCGGGCGCCCATCTCGCGGCAGGCCGGCTCCACAATCCGGCGCAGCTTAGTGTACGCCTCCGGCTCGCCCTTGTCCGCGAGGTCGCCGGTAAAAATGACCGCCTCCGGCTTGGCACCGGAGGCCTCGACCTCGGTGAAGAGCTGGCGGAGCCGGGCCTCGCTGTCCATCGCCCCGTAGAGGGGGCCCGGACCTCCCAGCAGGTGGGTATCGCTCAGGTGAAGTAGGAAATGACGTGGCCTTGGGTGCTCGGCCTCGATGAAGTCCATTGCTGCCTTAGTGGTTGGGTGGAGGCGGCGTCTCCAGTGTCCCAGTTACCTTTATCCAATCAGATAGACGTAAATTCCGGGCAAACACTCCGGGTATGTTGCGAAAACGCGCCCCGCCGGGATGCCAGTGACGCCGCCCGCCGCAGCCACTGCCATCACCAGCAGCCCTCGACTCCGAAAAGTTGATTGCACTGGAGGCATTGCAATCGCTGCAGGCAGTGCAATCAAGTTTCCGCGCGGGCGCCCCTGCCCTGCCGTGCCCTGCCTCTGCAAGCGCTCCGACTCAGCGCTCCGCCCGCGCCGGCCGCCACATTAGCGTCAGAGCCAGTGCCACAACACTGAGCACCAGCATCACCACCACCATCCGGCCCCAGTTTCCCGGATTCACCCCGCTGCCGTAGAAAACACCAATCATCACCGTCGCGGAGATCGCACCCAGGTACCGGCAGGTCTGGAAAATCCCCGCGGCCACTCCCCGGTCCTGCGGCCGGGCCGAGACGAACATGCCCTGGTTGGAGGCGATGCTGACCACGCTGTAGGGCAGCCCCATCAGGGCGGTCAGCACCAGCACCAGCGGGATGGCGGCCGAGAGGGTCAGCAGTCCCAGCAACCCGGCGGCCACGCCCAGAGCCACCACTCCGGCCAGCATCACCTTCCGCACACCCCAGCGTTCGATCGCGCGGGCAGCGAACGGCGTGGCGACCACGGAGATCGCCGCCAGCGGCAGCATCAGCCCGCCGACCAGCCCCGCACTGTACCCGGAGGACTGCTGCAGCAGCTGCGGCAGCCCGAAAAAGGCGAAGTAATAGACCCCGTTGAACACGGCAAAGCACACGTAGATCAGCAGCAGGGGACGGTTCCGTCCCAACAGCCGCAGGTCCAGGAACGGCGTGCTGAAGCGGAGTTCGCGCCAGGCAAAGAGCGCGGCGATGGCCGTTCCGGCGGCCATTAGCAGCCAGCGGAACCCGGGCAGCACATCCAGCAGGGACATCATGATCAGCACCAGCGCGCCAATGAACGCCAATATGCCGGGTACGTCCGAGTCGCGCACCAGTTCGCCGAAGCGGCCCCGTTCGCGGACGGTATCCGCCGGGGCAAACCGGCGCACCGCCAGCAGCGCCGCAAGAGCCAGCGGCACGTTGATGTAGAACAGCGCCTGCCAGCCCACCAGGCTCACCAGGAGGCCGCCGACGACCGGCCCGATCGCAGCGCCGGCGGTGTTCGCCATCTGGATGTTGCCCAACGGACGGGTGGACCCGATTCCTGCCTGTTTGCTGAGCGAGGAGACCATCACGACGGCGCTGGGGAACGCCGTCGCCGTCCCCACCGCCATGAAGACGCGGGCGACGCAGACCAGCGTGAAGTTGGCGGAGAATGGCGCCAGCGCGCAGGTCACCGCCACCAGCACCATGCCGAAGCTGAACAGCCGCTTGGGTCCGAACCGGTCCGCCAGCCGTCCCATCAGTGGTTGCGCCGCGGCGGAGGCCAGATAGAACGCCGTGATCACCCAGGTCACGGTGGCAACGTCCAACCGGAAATCCCCGCGCAGCACCACCAGCGCCACGGCGATCATCGAGGAATTCAGCGGATTCAGCGTCGTGCCCAGGCTCAGCGCCGCCGTGGCCATTCCGGTCGCGTTCCGTTGGGTCATGGGTTCCAGTCTGCCGCACGCTCGCACCTGGTGTTCCGGATCAAGCTCGGGCGCCAGCGAGCCTGCTTACCCGATGGGTTGGTGACCCTTCCGCCGCCGCACGACCAACAGAAACTTAAACCCGGCTTCGCTGATCCGCCGCCCGGGCAGCCCCAGGCGGTCCGGCTCAGGAATGTTCAGGCACTGCAGCGCACGGCGGAGCCGACGACCCGTTTCCCAGGTCGAGTCCTCGGTGACGGGGCCGCCGTCGGCCATCCGGAATCCCTCGACCGTCAGTATGTCCGCGAGCGCCCGGTCCCTCACCGTCGACGGCGGCATGGCGTCCTCGACCAGCCAGGTCACCATGACGGCGGACACCAGAGTCTCGGCGGCGGTTCCCGGCTTAGCCAGGCAATCGGTTATGTGGTCCCACAAAGCGCCCGCGTCGTCGACCGTCTTCCGGCCCGCCGGCGTGAGCACCAGCCTGCCCCGCCATGGTCTCTTCCACGACGGCCGGTTTCAGGTAGCCGTCCTTGGTCAGCTCCAGGCCCTGAGCACCCGACCCGCTGCAGCAGCCACTGCACCGGCCGGACGATGGCGGCCACCTCCTCCGCCGTGAGCA
>JBBRKU010000395.1:0-3243 GCA_038231735.1 Actinomycetales bacterium
CCAGGAGCAGGTCACCGGAGCTGATTGCGGGAGTGGTGGTATCACCGGCAACGTGGACAGTCATGCCCAGGTGCATCAGCCTCATCGCGGCCATCCTCAACACCAGACCGCTGCGGCCCGCACCGGCGACGAACACCCGGTCTGTCTGGCCGAAGTGGCCTGCCAGGCCGGCCATCTCCTGTTCGTCGATTTTGGCCGCCGTGTCCGCGATCTCGTCCCTTACGAGGGACAGATTGCGGACAATGTCACCTGTGGTGCTGTACACGGTACCCATCGCATTTGCTGTCGGATTCACGATTTGTCCCCTTTGATTCGGTCATCGGCCTGTTGCGGCCGAATGGATGCTTTCTGGTTGATATCCATGATCTCGAAACAAACGGGCAGGGGTAACACTGTTTTCTGACGGTTCTGACTACACTTTAGGATTGGGCGGACGTTGGGAATGGCGGCGGATCTCCTGCAGGACTACTTCGCCGGCGGGGGACGCCGTTGGCGGCGGTGACCGCGACGGGGCCGGTGAGATCGAACGGGTCGTAGATCAGCTCGATACGGGTTCCGGCGAGCAGCGGATCGACTTGATAGATGTTGCCCTGCAGTGACACGGTCGCGGTTTTGGTCACTTTCCGGGTAGCGGACCAGCGGAATGCTTCGGCGATTACGTCCGGATCCCGCCGGTCCGGGCGGCCGTGTTCCCAGCCCGCGTCCCACCGGGCCAGTGGCGTCATCCCGGTCGTGGAATGCACTTGCTGGTGGTAGACCATCTGCACCCAGGAGATGAACAACGTGTTCAACTCTTCCATCGAGCCGATCGCGCTCCCGGCGGGATCCTCCCCCGCGACATCAATACCACCATGGGATACAAGGCCGTCTACCCCGAAGAAGTCATCAACGGCCACCGTGAATTCATCGCCCGTCGCCGCGCGCTACGTCCCAGCCAGGAATACCGCACCCCCACTGACGCGGAATGGGCCGAATTCATCGGCCACTTCGAACACCGCAAGGTTTCCGTCGGCGACTGCGGCCGCTCTTACGACACGCCCTGCATCCACGAGCACTGCTGTCTACGCTGGCCCGCTGCTACGGCCCGACCCACCGCCAGACCCCGACTGGCACAGATCCGCAACAAATAGTGGGAAAATATTAAGTCGATTTCTCAGATGAATATTCATAAAAAATACTGGACTAGATGTATTTCATGGCGTAGTTTTGCTGTACGGAAGGAACGTAAGTGACCGGCATCACGCCCAACAGAGCCCGGAGCAGAGCTCGGCTGGCCCCCCTACAAATAGAGGATGTCGGGTTTGCAGACGATGTCTCCCGAAACCCCAACCGGGGTTCTGACGTGACCTTCAGCGCAGTCTCATATGCACCCAAAGATGAACAGCTCTGCACATCAGGTCTGAGAGTTTTACCACCTGAGCTTCATTGAGAAGGACCACCATGGAAAGCATTGACCAGCCTGGCCGGATTGTCGGCCGCACCTGGGCGCCGGAGCAGCTGCACGCCTTGGCTTCAACGGACAGGGAAGCCCAGCGCCATGTCGAACACATGTGCGCACGGCTCGCGCTGGTTGACCGTGCGCATCTGGTTGACGCTAACCGCATCAGGGCGATGGTCGTGGAGAGCATGGGCGGCATCGCGGGAACCTACTACATGGTGGCCGCCCTGCTCTTAGCGGAGCTGGCTATCACCTACCCGCAGCAGCTGACGGACACCCAGTACAATTTGCTGCTCTCTCCCCTGGAGGCCGCGGAACAGGTAGCTGCTGCGGGTACGCGTCTCCCGGTGGGCGCCTGAGAACAGCGAAGCCGGAGGCATGTATAGCTTTTAGCGCCGAGCAGCCAGCATGGCCAGCACCTGCCCGACGACGGCGCTCGTGGTCCCGCCGGAAAGATCCAGTGAAAGATTCCGCCCCCAACATGAGGGCGACATTTGTCTTAGGACACGCGACATAATAACTTAGGTTTTATGGCGTGTCGGCTCTAAGATTGTGCTATGTCAGCAGCCGAGCAATTGGTGGAGTCAGCAACAGAGAGATATACGCTGTTGCGTCCTCATCTGGATGAACGGCAGCGCCGTTTATTGCTCGGGGTGGAAGCGACCGGGCTGGGCCGGGGTGGGATCAAGGCCATGGCGGGGGCGACCGGTGTTCATCCTGATACGATTGCCCGCGGAGTCCGCGAGATGGCGGGAAATCCCGAGCCCGCCGCCCGGGTGCGGGCCGCGGGCGGGGGCCGTAAGACACTGGCTGTCACTGATCCGACCCTCGTGGCCGAACTTGAGGCGCTGGTAGATCCGGGGACGCGGGGGGACCCAATGTCGGCGCTGGTCTGGACAACCCGCTCGACCCGCAACCTTGCCGGCGCGCTGACGGAGGCGGGGCATCCGGTCTCGGACCGGACCGTGGCCCGGATGCTGCGCGAGGCGGGCTTTAGCCTGCAGTCAAATGCCAAAGTCACCGAGGGTGCCCAGCACGAAGACCGGGACGCCCAGTTCACCTACCTGGCCAGCCAGGTCAGGGAACACATGGAAGCGGTTCAGCCGGTGATCTCGGTCGACGCAAAGAAAAAGGAACTGGTCGGGGATTTCAAGAATGCCGGACGCCAGTACGAGCCTTCCGGGACGCCCGAGCGGGTCAACGTCCACGACTTCATGGACAAGAACCTGGGCAAGGCCATCCCCTACGGGATATACGACGTCTCGGCCAATACCGGATGGGTGTCCGTCGGAACCGATCACGACACCTCCGCCTTCGCCGTGGCCACCCTGCGCTCCTGGTGGAGAACCGTGGGAGAAGTCCGCTACCCGGGAGCTGACCGGCTGCTGATCTGCGCCGATTCCGGGGGATCCAACGGCAGCCGCATCCGCGCGTGGAAGATCGAACTGGCCAAATTCTCCGCCGAGACCGGCCTTGCCGTCACCGTCTGCCACCTGCCCCCGGGTACCAGCAAATGGAACAAAATCGAGCACCGGCTCTTCTCCCAGATCACCCGAAACTGGGCCGGCAGGCCACTGCGGACCCACCAGATCATCGTCGAGACGATCTCCAACACGACCACCGGCGCAGGCCTGACCGTCCAATGCGTCCTCGACACCGCCGAGTACCCCACAGGACTCCGATACACCACCCAAGACATCGGAGCCCTACCCCTCACCCGCCACGACTTCCACGGGGAATGGAATTACACCATCACCCCACACGACACGCCCTAAACAACCACCTTATTATTTCGCGAGCCCTTA
>JBBRKU010000396.1:0-3237 GCA_038231735.1 Actinomycetales bacterium
CCCCGGCTTCGCGATCGACCGGATGTGCGCCGGTGCCATGACCGCCGTAACGACGACGGCGTCCGGAATAGGCTTCGGCGCCTACGACGTCGTGATTGCCGGCGGCGTGGAGCACATGGGACACCACCCGATGGGTTCCGGCGCGGACCCGAACCCGCGCTTCATGTCCGAGCGGCTGGTGGATCCGGCCGCGCTGAACATGGGCAACACTGCGGAGAATCTGCACGACCGTTTCCCGGCCATCACCAAGGACCGGACCGACGCCTACGCGGTGGCCAGCCAGGCGAAACTGGCCAAGGCCTACGAGAACGGCCAGATCCAGCCGGACCTGGTCCCGGTGGCGACCATGAAGCCGGAGCAGGGCTGGGCGCTGAACACGGTGGACGAGCCGCCGCGCCCGGGCACCACGTTGGATGACCTGGCCGGCCTGCGCACCCCCTTCCGCGCGCACGGCCGCGTCACGGCCGGAAACGCCGCCGGACTGAACGACGGCGCCACGGCCGCGCTGCTGGCCTCCGCCGACGCCGCGGCCGAACTGGGCCTGCCGGTGAAGATGCGCCTGCTTTCCTACGCCTTTGCCGGCGTGGAGCCGGAGGTCATGGGCATCGGCCCGGTCCCGGCCACCGAAAAGGCGCTGCGGATGGCGGGTCTGGGCATTGAGGACATCGGGCTCTTTGAAATCAACGAGGCCTTCGCCGTCCAGGTGCTCTCCTTCCTGGACCACTTCGGCATCGCCGACGACGACCCCCGGGTCAACCGCTACGGCGGCGCCATCGCCGTCGGCCATCCGCTGGCCTCCTCCGGGGTGCGGCTGATGAACCAGCTGGCCCGCCAGTTCCAGGAGGACAGCAGTGTCCGGTACGGTATCACCACGATGTGCATCGGCCTGGGCATGGGCGCAACCATGATCTGGGAGAACCCGCATTTTGACGGCCGCAGCAACGACGTCCCTACCAGCACCGAGGAGAACAACGCATGAGCGCCCAGGACTTCGAAAAACTCGCCCGGTTCTTCCCGGATGAGATCGTCACGCACTCCTATCTGCAGGACGTCCAGCTCCCCGGCGTCGCAGGCCGTCCCAGCGCCGGCACTTTTGCGCTGATCACGCTGGACAACGGGCTGGACCACAAGCGGCCCACCACACTGGGCCCCAACACGCTGGTGGAGCTGGGAGTGCTGCTCGAAGCCCAGCGCGAACGCGCCGCCAGGGGCGAAATTGTGGGTGTGGGCGTCACCGGCAAGCCCTACTTCCTGGTGGCCGGCGCGGACCTTTCCGCGGTCAAGAGGCTCAAGGACCGCGAGCACGGCGTATGGATGGCCCAGCTTGGCCACGATGTCTACAGCACCCTCAATGAGCTGGGTGTACCCAGCTTCGTTTTCATCAACGGTGTGGCGCTCGGTGGCGGGCTGGAGATTGCCCTGAACGCCAACTACCGCACCGTTTCCACCGGCGCCGGTGCGTTGGGCCTGCCGGAGGCCTTCCTGGGGCTGGTTCCGGGCTGGGGCGGGGTCTACCTGCTCCCGCGCCTGATCGGGCCGGCCAACGCCGTGAAGGTCATGATCGAGAACCCGCTGAGCAATAACCGCACGCTCAGCGGCGCGGAGGCCTTCAGGCTGGGTCTTGCCGACGCACTCTTTGAGCCCGCCGATTTTGTGGAGCAATCCCTGCTCTGGGCCGCGAAGGTCATCGCCGGTGAGGTGGCCGTGCAGCGGCCCAACGCCGTCGCCGAGCCGCTTTCGGAGGCGGACGGCGCTGCGTGGGATGCCGCCGTCGCCCATGCCAAGGCGTTCGTGGAGGCCCGGACCTCCAACGCCGCCCCCGCCCCGGCCCGGGCCATTGACCTGCTGGAGAAGGGGAGGAACTACACGAAGGCGGAGTCCTTTGCACAGGAGGATCTGGCGCTGGCCGAGCTGATGCAGACGGACGAGTTCCGCGCCACCGTCTACGCCTTCCTGGACCTGGTGCAGAAGCGCGCCAAGCGTCCCGCCGGGGCCCCGGACAAGTCGCTGGCGCGTCCGGTCACCAAGGTGGGCGTGGTGGGGGCCGGGCTGATGGCCAGCCAGTTGGCGCTGCTCTTCGCCCGCCAGCTCAAGGTACCCGTCGTGCTGACCGACATCGACCAGGCCCGGGTGGACAAGGGCGTCGGCTACGTGCACGCGGAGCTGGACAAGCTGCTGGCCAGGGGCCGGATCACGGCCGACGCCGCCAACCGCAGCAAGTCGCTGGTGACCGGCTCCGTGTCCAAGGATGTCTTTGCCGACGCGGACTTCGTGATCGAGGCGGTGTTTGAGGAGCTCGGCGTCAAAAAGCAGGTCTTCGCCGAGGTGGAAGCCATCGTTACGCCGGAATGCATCCTGGCCACCAACACCTCCTCGCTCTCCGTCACCGCCATGGCGGAGGATCTGCGGCACCCGGAGCGGCTGGTGGGCTTCCACTTCTTCAATCCGGTGGCCGTGATGCCGCTGCTGGAGATTGTGCGCGCCCCCAAGACCGACGACGCCGTGCTCGCCACCGCCTTCGAGACAGCCAAGGCGCTGCGCAAGAATGCGGTGCTGGTCAAGGATGCGGCCGCCTTTGTGGTCAACCGGATCCTGGGCCGCATGTTCGGCGAGATCACCCTGGTCTTCGACGAGGGCACCGACGCCGCTACCGCGGACAATGCGCTGCGCCCGATGGGTCTGCCGATGACGCCTTTCAGCCTGCTGGCCATGGTGGGACTGCCGGTGGGCCAGCACGTGCAGGAATCCCTGCACACCGCGTTCGGGGACCGCTTCCACCTTTCGAAGAACCAGCAGAAGCTGATTGACGCGGGCAAGAAGGGTCTGTGGGACACGGCCGACGACGGCACCAGGTCCGTGCCGGCCCAGACGCTGGCGCTGCTGGACTTCGGCGACAGCCCCTCCACGGCGGAGCAGGTGCTCACCCGGACCCGGGACGCGCTGGCGGACGAGATCGCCCGGATGCTGGAGGAGGGCGTCGTGGCCGGGCCGGAAGACATTGACCTATGTATGATCTTGGGCGCCGGCTGGCCGATGCACCTGGGCGGCGTCACGCCGTACCTGGACCGGGTCGGAGCCTCGGAACGGGTCAATGGCAAGAGATTCCATGCCCCCGGGATCGCCTCCCGGCTCTGACGGCCCGGTCCGGCCCGGCGGCCCGGCAGCGCATCGACTGAGCGCTTGGTGTCCGATACAGGCCTGTATCGGACACCAAGCGCTCAGTCGATGCGCTGCCGG
>JBBRKU010000397.1:0-3219 GCA_038231735.1 Actinomycetales bacterium
GACCGCCTCGAGATCCTTGACATCGCTGACCCTCAGCCAGCCGATCTCATTGCCGATCAGCAGCTGGTCCGCATCCAGCAGCGCGACGACGTCGAAGCCCCGGGACTCGAAGCCTGCGTAGCGTGCCAGCGCCCGGCCCAAGTTACCGGCGCCGACAATGGCCACCCGCCAATCCTGGGTCAGCCCCAGCGCCGCCGAGATATGGCGGCTCAGGTACTGGACCTCGTACCCCACGCCGCGCGTTCCGTATGATCCCAAGTAGGATAGATCCTTGCGCACATTCGAGGAGCTGACGCCTGCCGCTTCGGCCAGTTCCTCGGAGGACACCCGCTCCGAGCCTTCGCCGAGCATCGCGTTCAGGGCACGCAAATAGAGCGTCAGCCGGGACACCGTTGCCGGTGGCAATCGGCGCCCGGCAGGCTCCGTTACCGAATCCGTGACCGGCATATCCGGCGAGAGCTCCGATGAGGTCAATGCGTTGCTCCAGGTCTCTAAGGCAGAACCAGACCGATGCGCAGTGGACGTCCATCCGCGCAACGTCGGTTACCTACACTGTAGAACCCCCGCCGGAGGGCACCAAGTCGTCCGCACTCCCTCGCCCGTCCGCCCGCGCAAGCCCGTCTTCTTCAAGGGCCAGCGGAGCCCATCGCCTCCCGCAGGATCCGCCGCAGCCGGGCCGGGTCGATCTTCCAGAAATCCCGCTGCACGCCATCAACCAGCACCACCGGCACCTCCTCCGCGAACCGGCCGGCCAGATCGGGATCACCGTCGATGGACTTCTCCTGCCAGCCCAGACCCAGCTCCCCGGCCACGAGGGCGACGACGGCGCGGGCGTCCGCGCAGAGGTGGCAGTCGGTCTTCGTGACCAGCGTCAGTTGCGGCTGGCCTATCTGCCCGCGATCCCGGCTGTCTCTGCCCTCGCCGGTACCGTCGCAGTCGTGATTCCGCATGGTTCCACGGTAGCCCGACATCGGCTCCTCAAGGGCAGCGTCGCACAGCGGCGGCCGCCAATGACTAGACTCGAGCCATGCCTGAAGTGAACATGGTGAGAGCCGAGGACTCCTCGGCCACCCCGGCACACCTGGGCGAAGCCGCATTCTTTGACGTGGACAACACCCTGATGAAGGGCGCCAGCCTGTTCCACGTCGCGCGCAAGATGTACCAAAAGAAGGCATTCACGTTGCGGGACGTCGCAGGTTTCGCCTGGAAGCAGGCCAAATTCATTCTGCGCGGCGAAAACATGGACGATGTGAATTCGATCCAGGAGTCCGCGAAGACGCTGGCCGCCGGAATCTCAGCCGAAATGGTCCGGACCCTGGGCGAAGAGGTGTTCGACGAGATGATCGAGTCGAAGATCTGGCCCGGCACGCGCGCGCTGGCGGAGCAGCATCTGCACGTCGGCCGGCAGGTCTGGCTGGTCACCGCCACCCCGGTAGAAGTGGCAAGCGTCATTTCCACCCGGCTGGGCCTCACCGGAGCGCTGGGTACCGTCGCCGAGGTGGAGGACGGGCTGTACACCGGGCGCCTGGTCGGGGACATCCTGCACGGTCCAGCCAAGGCCGTCGCGGTGAGCGAACTGGCGCGGAAAGAGGGCCTGGATCTGGAGAGGTGCTGGGCCTACAGCGACTCGTTCAACGACGTCCCGCTGCTGTCACTGGTGGGCCACCCCGTGGTCATCAACCCCGATTCCAAGCTCCGCCGACACGCCCGGGACCGTAACTGGCCGGTTTACGACTTCCGCTCCGGCCGCCGCGCCGCCACCCTGGGCCTGCGGGCAGCCACGGGCGCCGGCGTCATCTACGGGGGCTGGAAAGGCTTCAGCCGGATGCGCCGCCGCTAACGCGCGGCGGCGGTAGCGCGTAGCGCCACCCTGGTCCCGGCCAGCCGCCGTCGTCGTCGTCCCCGAACGTTGAGAGCACACTTCGCGCCCATCATTTCGAAAAACATAGGCGCGTGCTGTCACCTCAACAGGGGGGCGGGGGCACAAAAATACCCGCCACCTGAGGGGACGGGCATTTTGATCGAAGTATCTCTACTTCTTGTTGCGGCGCTGGTGGCGGGTCTTGCGAAGCAGCTTGCGGTGCTTCTTCTTCGCCATACGCTTGCGACGCTTCTTAATAACTGAACCCACAGAGTCCTCACAAACTACATAACAACAACCGCCCAAGGGGCAATTGTCAACGAATTGGCTGACCGATCACAGGAATCGGTCAATGCCGAAAATGGATCTTTAACAGGGTACCGCCTCTAGCCAGTCTCCGCCGAACCAGAGCCGCGGCCTTCCGGCCGGCCCTCGACGAACGCGGAGTGCAGATAGGCCTGCACCGCCGATTCGGGCACCCGGTAGGACCGGCCGAACCGCACAGCGGGGAGTTCACCCGAATGCACCAGTCGGTAGACCGTCATCTTGGAGACGCGCATCACCTCGGCCACTTCCGAGACCGTCAAAAAATGCACGTTAGAAAAGTTCTGCTCCTCAGCCATAACTCCCGCCCTCCTTCTGTTTCGTTAAAGTTCAACGGGTGGAAGGATGCCCAGCCCATCATTCAACCTTCTCAAAAGATACTCTAGTGGTTGAAGTGGCCAATGTGAAAGTCCCTCTAGCATTAATACTTTGCAATGATTTGTCACGACACGCCGGTCCGTCGCCGCCGTGAGCTGAGTGCCAGATGGTCCAGCACGCTCACCGTTACATCCCACTCCATACAGGCGTCGGTCACGCTCTGCCCGTAGGCCAGTTCCGAGGTGCCCGCGGCCACCTCGGCTACATCCAGATTCTGGGCGCCGCCCAGCATGAAGCTTTCCAGCATGATGCCCGCAATGGCCGGGGCCGAGGCGCCTGCAGCCGGCTCCGCGCCAGTCCGACGACGCGGGCCCGCGCCGGCACCAGCCTCCAACTGTGCGCCGATTTCCAGCGCCACCTCGGCCTGGCGGTGGTGGCTCTTGCCGCTGTTGGCGTGGCTTGCGTCCACTATCAGCCGCGGGTTCAGCCCGCGTCCCGCGAGCTGCAAAGTGGCGGCCGCCACGTCCGACGCGGAGTAGTTCGGTCCGGTCCGGCCGCCACGCAGGATGACGTGGGTATCCGGGTTGCCCGCGGTGGACACCAGAGCGGCCCGTCCCTGCGCGTCAATGCCCGGGAAGGACTGCGCCGCCGACGACGCCGCGCACGCGTCGAGGGCGACCTGCAGGCCCCCGTCGGTCCCGTTCTTGAAGCCGACC
>JBBRKU010000398.1:0-3219 GCA_038231735.1 Actinomycetales bacterium
GGTGACCACGGCCTCGCGCTCGTCGTACTCACACGAAAGCAGCGTAACCACTTCGAGCTCCTCCAGCGCCTTCTTCAGTGACTCCATCTCCCGGACCGCCTCAGCCAGCGAATCGGCGTCGCCCTCGTCCTGGGCCAGCTCCACCAGCACTTCCAGATCCTCGATGCGGGATTCCAGGCTCCGCAGCTTCCCCAGCTTGGTCTGGGCGTGCGAGAGCCGCGAGGTGATCTTCTGCCCGGCCGCCGGGTCATCCCAGAGGTCAGGGGCGCCGGCCTGGTCGCTCAGATCCTCGATTTCCTCCTTGAGCGCGTCCACCTCGGACACCTGCTCAATGGAAATATACGTAGCGCGGAGCGCGCGGATTTCTACGGGAAAATCGATCTCAGCCATGATCTTCTAGCCTACGGCATGCCGCCCGGCCGGGAGGCTTCGCTTGGAACAAGGCGTTTTGACAGGCGCCCTGCAATGACGCCAGTGCAGGCAAGAGGCGCCGGGCCTGCCTCAGAAAAGTTGATTGCATTGCTTGCAATGCCTGCACTGCCTGCACCGCCAGCGATGCAGGCAATGCCGCGGATCGCTAATACATCCGGCCGCGGGCCCCCGTATGCGGCATTCTTCCCGGGCTGAGGACTAGTCCAGGCCGAGAGCGGCTTTCAGACCATCGTCCACCAGGGACATCGCAGCCGGCGAGAGTCCGCCTTTGACCGCTACCGCCTCGTCGTCATAAAGAGTTGTGATGTCATCGCAGAGCACCCAACCGGACAATGGCTCACCTCGGGGCAGCGCAACCCGCGTGGAACGCGGCGGTTTCCGCGTTGTCGTCAGCCGGACCGCCAGAACATCCCCAAAATTTTTGTTGCGGAGGTTGTTGGAGATAACCAGCCAGTATTTTTCTCCGACCGCGGTATTTAGGGTGGCCGCATAAATCATTCCCCGTTTCAACGGCAGGACGGGCTTCTGCCGCTCGGGGGTCAAGCCTCTCCCCGTGTGTCACGAGGGCGGCCCCGCATCCAACCGCGATTTTCACGGAAGTCCTCTTCACCGGCCTCAGCGGCGTAACTCAGCTCATCTTCGTTCTCGCGAAGGGACCGGACACCAGCATCGAAAATGGCGCCCACCAGCACCGATTCAGGCGTCTCGGGAGTAACATCTGCCTTCACAGCCGCGCGGAGCGCCCGCATTGCGAGTGGATTATTGCGTAGCTCACGCAGGAATGCAGTTCGTTCCTCAGTCAGCGGCAAACCGGCACGGGGCGTGCGCTGTTTCTTCAAACCGGTCATCTTTTTATTCTAAGCGTATGGTCACCACTGTGGTCGCCGCGGTGGTGACCACGGTCATCGTCTAAGCTGCGAGCGCGCGGTACTGGTTGCCGTGACAGCGATTCCGTCCGGAACCAGAAAGTTGATGAAGGCCGGATGCACGACGGCGGTCAGCGTCACCTGGGCGGTCCGGCCGTCGGAGGTTCCCGTGCCGCTGCCGACGGCCAGCCCGGAAAACTGGGAGCGGCAGTTGTTCTTGTCCAGGTAGGTCGCCACGGCGCCAGCTACCCTGTCCTGGCTGAGCGCCGCACCGGGGGCTCCCGCTTCCCCCACCACCTGGCCCAGCGTGTAGCTGTCCGCCGCCGCGACAGCCGCCCCGTCGGCGACGGAGAGCAGTTTCTTGTGCTCTATATAGACGGTGGAAACTCCGGCAACCGCTGTGATGAGGAAGAGCGTCAGCAGCACGTAGCCGATGATCAGCACCATCATCTGGCCGGACTCGCCGTGGTTCTGGCCCGACTCGCGGCGGATCGGGCCGGACTCGCCGTGGTTCTGGCCCGACTCGCGGCGGATCGGGCAGCACTCGTCGCGGATGAGGCCCAACGGATTGCCGGTCGGGACAGACTTTTTCCGGCCCGTCATCGGAACCGTCCAACCAGCTGGCTGGCCCTGGCATCCACGGTCGCCGCCCTCAGGTTGACGCCGGGCATCGTCGGCACCAGGGGCAGCGGGACGTTTAGCGTCACCGTCGCTGTGACTGTGGCGCCCGGGCTCATGCAGTCGGCCGGAGAGCAGGTGATGGCAAGGTTGACGTCATCCGTATTGAAGCCGTGGTCCGCCATGGCCAGCATCACCGCTTCTTCGGCCGCCGCCCGGGAGGCGCCCGGGTCAGTCCCGGCGACGTAAACCTTCGCCGCCTGGTCGGCTGCCCCGACCACGGCATAGGCGCCCCCCTGCAGCTGGCCCAGGGTAATGATGAGGTAGATGACCGGAATCATCAGCAGCACGGCCAGGAAGACAAACTCCACCACTGCACTCCCCTCCTCATCCGGGCACTCAGCGCTGAAGGGCAGCATGGCCGGATATCTCCATCGAAGTGTTGGGACCGATCAGCCCGATCACCGGGAACGGTGCGCGGACGGTGACCTTCAGCGTCCGCACCCCGTGGAAGTCCTCCTCAGTCACCGCGACGACGCGCGCATAATCGGGGCTTAGCGAGCCGGCAATAAGCTGCTGCGTGCGCTCCCGCGCATCGTCCGGGCCGCGGTCGGCCAGGCTGCCGAACCAGGCACCAGCGGCTGCCGCATCGACCACGGTGTTGCGGACATGCAACACCAGCGCCAGCTGGATGATGGCCAGGAAAATCACGGTCAACAAGGCGCCGACCAGGACGAAATCGACCACGGCGGATCCTGCCTCGCTAGCGCTGCGGGGTTTGGAAACCCAGCGATTACCTGCCCAAGCGGAGCGGGATTTGCTCACTCGGTGACGCCCTGCCCAAGCGGAGCGGGGTTTAGTGGCTCGGCGGCGCCCCGCCCAAGCGGAGCGAGGTGTGGTAACTCGGTGGCGCCCTGTCCAAGCCGCGCCAGGTTGGTAACACGGTGACGCCCTCCCCAAGCCGAGTGGGGACGCTTGTCCCCGGACCGGCTGCGCCGATCGGCGCACCGGAACCGGCCGCGCGGGGTCATTTCCCTTGGCTGACCTGGTCCAGGGCCGATCTGAAGAGGGCCTCCAGCGCGGGCCCGGCAATGGCCAGCAGACCGGCCACCAGCACCGCGGACATCAGGGTGATCATGACCCAGCCCGGGACGTCGCCCCGCTCAGGACTTTCCGTTGCCGCCCGTTCCGTTCCCGCCCGTTCCGCGCCGGCTGCGTGGCCGGCCCGGTTGCCCGGCAGATTGCACACGGCAGCGGAAATCCTCGCGTGCCCTCCCACCAGAGTCCACAGCATGAGGATCGA
>JBBRKU010000399.1:0-3216 GCA_038231735.1 Actinomycetales bacterium
ATCAACAGTTCATCGTCAGCCTGACGCCGACGACGACACGAAATCAAGGCTCCCGACCAAAAACAGGCCATCATCACCGACTATGACGTTCCCAACACCAAAGAAGGCGACGCATAACACGGGGGCCCGACGGCCCTACAGTTGGGTGCCGTAGATGAATGCTTTTGCGTGGTTTACGGCTTTTCTGAAGGCATCGTTGCGGAGGGTGATCTGTTCTTCGGTGTTCGTCTTGCCTGCCTCGGTGTAGGCGGTGTGCCCGGGGCGCAGTACCCAGATGTCCCCGGCGGGGGGAAGGTAGAAGACGCCGAAGGAGCGGTGCCGGGGGTCTTCGGCCCAGATGGGCACCACGGCTACCGCAGCGCCGGTGTCCGCGTTGATCCATTGGGCCCGGGGCAGGGGTTGTTCGTGGACTTCGGGGTCCAGGAACGGGGCAGTGCCTTGGCCCCAGCGTTGTTCAAACCGTTCGTAAAACGCCGGCAGCAGCTGGTCATCGTAGGGGTGCCAGGCGCTCATGGCAGTTTCCTTTCCAGTCGGGGTGGTGACCCGGTGCGGCCGGGAAGGGCAGGCCGTGTCGGATTCATCGGTGGATCCACACGAGCATCCGGTACCCGCCTGGGGCAGCGGGTGATTCAGTCCTTGCCCTGGCCCGGGTCCAGTGGGACGGATTCGGTGAGCCGCTGGCCTGTTGTCGGTGGGCCGGTGCGGAGGGGCTTTCCCATCGCACCGGGCCGATGATCAGGGCGGCGCCGGAGGAGTCGTGGGGTCGGTGCGGCGGCCCGGGCGCCGGCAAGGGATGCCTCTGCCTCTGCCGCTGCCGCTGCCGGTCGTGGGCGGCCCGCTTAACCGGGTCGCCCAGGACGGTATAGGCGGCCATGATGTCGTGCAGTTCCTGTGCCCTGGACTCCCGTTCTGCGGGCAAGGCTTCGGGCGGGGTGGTGTCGGGATGGTGGGTGCGCAGCAGTGCCCGGTAGGCGTGTGTTACCTCACCGGCCGTCGCAGCTGGACCCAGCTGGAGAACGTCGTATGGGTCCGGGCCGTGTTCATTCATGGTCCGGGTTTTCGGCTGCTGGTCGTTTCCTCTGTGCGCGCAAGGCCCCCGCAGGCAGGGTGCTGGCGTGTGGGGATGGTCCCCGGCCCGTGGGCCGGGGACCATCGGTGCGGGAGGCATCGTCAGGGGCCGCTTTTTCGGTGCGCAACTCGCGCGGTGGCGTGGCTGTTGTGTGCATCGCCCTTTTACTCTTCCGGCGGTCGGTCCAATGCTCCCGGTCCTGCGGGCCTGACCCTGGGGATCAGGCGTGGATTTCCTGGCGCTGGTTCTTCTCCGATTCGATTTCGATGCGGCGCGGTTTGGCCTTTTCGGCCACGGGGATCCTTAGCGTCAGCACCCCGGCGTCGTAGCTGGCCTTGACCGCGTCGGCATCCAGGGCGTCTCCCAAAATGAGCTGGCGGCTGAAGACACCGCGGGGCCGTTCGGCGGCGATCAGCTCCGTCTTTTCACCGGTCGGGTCTGTGCGTTCGGCTTTCACCGTCAGGACGTTGCGTTCAATGTCGATGTCCACCGAATCGACGGCAACGCCGGGCAGGTCGAACGCGACGACGAATTCTTCCCCGTCCTGCCAGGCGTCCATGGGCATGGCCGCCGGCCGGGCTGTGGTGCCGAGGACCTGTTGGGCGAGCCTGTCGAGCTCGCGGAACGGGTCGGTACGCATCAGCATGGTCTCCTCACTCCTTACAGATCGTTCCTTATCATTTAGCCCCAGCCGCTTATCTGTTGTGGCTGGTATAGATTTTTTATAGCACTGCTGTGAAACTGGTGCAAGGGGTTTTTAGGAGGATCTGATGGAGCCAAATACCGGGAGAAGCGCGGGGGTGTATGCGATCTCGGTGGCCGCTGAGCTGGTGGGGACAGGTCAGCAGAACCTCCGGCTGTATGAGCGCAAAGGCCTGCTGGAACCCGGGCGGACCATCGGGGGGACACGCCGCTACAGTGAACAGGATCTGGACACCCTGCGCCGGATCAGTGCGCTGCTTGAGGAGGGTCTGAACCTGGCCGGCATCCGCGTCGTCCTTAGCCTCGAAGCGGCCAACAGGGGCCTGCAAAAGCAGTTGGCTGCCGCCCGTCACCAACGGGGCTGACAGCTAGCAGCAGCGGCGGCCCCGACCGGGCCCCGGGAACCGGAGGCATGCGAATCCGGCGTGATGTCCCTTCTGCAGCAGCGTTCCATCCCCGGACCCTGGGGATCGGCCCCCGCACGCCTCCACTTGCAGCCTCGTGGCGCCCTTCCATGTGATTCATCACTGCACCGATACGTGCGAAAGAGACGGAGCTCGCTCCGCTCGGGCAGCACAAACATTTTGCTTTTTTTGCTGCTGTCCGTTGGATCGTACGTGCCCGCTCCACCGGCTCAACCGTCCTGCGGACGGCCGCGCACCGGATGGGTTGTGTTCGGCGCTGCGCTTATTTCCTCACACAAACCACCAGCTGCTTGCCCTACGGGTTGCCCCGGTTCCGTCGGGCACAGCTCCGCGATGCTCCGCCAGCAGGCAAAAAACATGGTGGGGGAGGGATAGCCGGTACAGGTGGCCCGCCCGCCCGAACGAAACGGAGCAATCACCTCATGAACATGAACGCAGAAACCATGACCCACACGGTCACGACCGACACCGCCGAACCGGTCACCACCCCGGCCCTTCCCTCCGACGACCGGGCAGGGGACGGGTACGACTGGATGGACACCCTCGAAAGCACCGCCTGGTCCGTCCTGCCCAACTGGGGCAGCGAGGGATGGGACGCCGGATCATGGCCCCACATCATCCTCGCCGTCGCCCGCACCCGAGATAAGGACGGGGAACTGTTCGGCTACGGCACCTACGTCGAAGGCGACACCTCCACGCACTGGTTCCGCTCCCAGGACGCCTGCTTCCAAGCGATCACCGCCGAAGTGTTTTTCCACTGGACCTCAGGCCAGTCCGACGCCCCGGACAACCTCCCCGCCACACCCACTCAACTGGACGAGCAGTACCGGAAACCGTACCCCGGATGGACGAGCTAGAAGCCTCACCGTTGCCCCGGCCACGAACGGGCCGGGGCACCGGAGCGGCACCCCGGAAATCCGTTGACAACATCATAGAGATTCCTGCGGATTCTAGGCGTCCGCTCCTGCACTGCAGGCCCCCCTCCTTCGTCGGGGCCTGCGGTGCAGGAATTTCCCTCCG
>JBBRKU010000400.1:0-3190 GCA_038231735.1 Actinomycetales bacterium
ATCAGCAGGAACATCCAGGGTGTAACGGGCCTGGCCTGTGACAATGTCCCGCCCCGCGGGCGCGGGGACATTGTCGCCGAGCTGCTGGTTCCCGCCGGGCTGGCCGGTGGCGACTCCGCAGACGGCATCCTCGATGGCCGCGTAGCCGGTGCACCGGCAGAGGTTGCCCTTCAGGTTCCGGGGCAGGTCCTCCTTCTGCGCCTGGTCGAAGGTGGCCGCGGTCATCAGCATGCCGGCGGTGCAGAATCCGCACTGGAAACCCTGTGCGGCCAGGAACTGCTCCTGCACCGGGTGCAGTCCGTCCGGGCCGGCAAGCCCCTCCACCGTGGTGATGTGGCGGCCCTCGGCGCTGACCGCCGGGTAGAGGCAGCTGTGTACCGGCTTGCCGTCCACATGAACCGTGCAGGCGCCGCAGTCGCCGCCGTCGCATCCCTTCTTGACACCGAACATGCCCTGCTCGCGCAGGAAGGTGCGCAGGCACTGTCCCGCGCGCGGTTGGGTTGCGTTGTGCGCTCCGTTGATCTCCATGGCCATGGTCAGGCACCTCCTCCATTGAATGGCTCGGTCAGTCGTTCGGCAAGTGGCTCAGCAAGGGGTTCGGTCAGCAGTTCGGCCCGGATTTCCTCCGCCAGCCGGTAGGTCATGTCACGGCGCCAGCGTGGCAGGCCGTGGATGTCATCGTGGTAAAGCTCGGCGGGGATGGCTGCGTCGAGCGCCGCGCGCAGGCCGGCGGCGTCGGGCCGGCCCGGCCGGAGTCCCGCAGCCGGAGTTCCGCCGCCGAAGCGCAGCTGCACGGGTCGCCTGGTGGCGGCGGTTACCGTGATCAGCAGGGATCCGTCGGCGTCCAGGCGCCCGATCAGCAGCACTCCCGAGCGGCCAAGGTTGCTCAGCGACAGCCGCCGGAAGGCCACCCGCGACGCCAGCGCCGCGGCCGGCAGGAAGATGCTGCGCAGCAGCTCCCCCGGCAGCAGTGCGGTGCGGCCGTCCCCGGTAACAAGGTCGGCCACCGGGACAGCCCGGCTGCCGCCGTCCGGGGCCAGGATGGTGGCCTTTCCGTCCAGGGAGGCGCACAGCGAGATCATCGGTCCGGCCGGCAGTCCGGTGCAGATATTGCCGCCTACGGTGGACATGTTCCAGATCTTGAACGATGCGACGAAGGAATCGCAGCATTGGCGCACCAGTTCCAGCGCCGGCCAGCGCGTGGAGGGGCTATCGCCGTCGTCCGGATAAGCGCCGTCGCGCGCCAGACCGTCCCGGACCGGCAGCTCGTACAACTCGGCGATGGTGCAGCTGGCGGCCAGTTCAATGCCGCCGTCGGTGACCGTGATGGCCGGCCAGCCGGCGGAACTGATGTCCAGCAGCCGGGTCAGCACGCTGCTTCCGTAGGAAAACAACACCGTTCCTCCGGCCAGCCACGCGTCGCCCTCCCGCCACTGGGCCGGATCCGCGGTGGGCACCACGGCCTGGATGGTGTTCATGTCCATGGGTGTCTCCTAGACGGGTATCAACGTGTCGTGGTGGATGGCGCCGGTGCCATCCCTTAAAGAGCGGATGCTGGCGCCGGTGCTGGAGGAGCGGGCCCTGGCGGAACCGGCACTTGAGGACCGGAAGCTTTCCGGCCCGCGGCGGCTGGCCACAATCTCGGCCGCTATGGATACGGCGACCTCGGCCGGGGAGACGGCGCCCAGGTCCAGCCCGATCGGCGCGTGCATCCGGGCCACCTTCTCCGGGTCCGCGCCGGCGTCCAGCAGGTCGTCCACGCGTTGCCGGTGGCTGCGCCGCGATCCCATCGCGCCCAGATAGGCGAGGTCCAGTTCCAGCGCCGCGGTCAGCAGCGGCACATCGAACTTCGGATCGTGGCCGAGCACGCAGACCACGGTGCGCCCGTCCAACCTGCCGGCTTCCGCTTCGGCCCGCAGGTAGCGGTGCGGCCAGCTGACCACCACCTCATCGGCCACGCGGAAACGCTCCTGCCGGCCGAAAACCGGCCGGGCGTCGCACAGTGTGGTGTGGTAACCCAGCAGCCGCGCCACCGGAAGCAGCGCGGCGGCGAAGTCATTGGCGCCGAAGACCAGCATCCGCGCGGGCGGGAGCCGGCTTTCCACCAGCAGGGTGGGCGCATCATTGGAGCAGGCACCCGCCCCCGGCGCCGGCCGCACCAGTCCGCTCCGGCCGGCACGAAGCATCACCGCCAGCTGCACCGCAGCGCTGCGCGCCATTTTTGCCGAGCCAATAAGCGCCGGCCCAAGAAGCCCGGCCAGATCGGCGGCCAGGTCCTGCTCGGTGACCCGCTGCGGATCGCGGACGACGACGACGGCGCTGCCGCCGCCGCCGCCGAGCCTGCGGATCAGCGCGGTGCAGCTGCCCTTGCCGACAGTCAGCGCGGCAAGGCCGGCCAATGTTGGGGCAACGTAGGGCTGGATGTGCACCTCAAGGCTTCCGCCGCAGGTCAGGCCCGCGGCGAACGCATCCTCGGCGCTGTAGCCGAAGTGTTCCCGCCGCGGCTGGCCGCTTTCCATCGCCGCAAGTGCCGCCTCGATGACCGCGCCCTCCACGCAGCCGCCGGACAGCGAGCCCAGGACGTCCCCGCCGGCCGAGACCAGCATGGATGTGCCCAGCGGACGCGGGACCGACCCGTCGGTCGCGATGACGGTGGCGATGGCACAGGGGCCGTTTCCGGTGGCCGGCAACCAGGCCGGCAGCGAATCCAGCAGTTCAAGCATGGTTAAGCGCCCAGCCAGGTATTGATGGGCCCACGGGCGAAGTAGACCAGGAACCCTACCGCGACCACCCACATCAGCGGGTGGATCTTCTTGGCCTTGCCGGAGGCGGCCCCGATGATGGCCCAGGAGATGAACCCGGCGCCGATGCCGTTGGCGATGGAGTAGGTCAGCGGCATTGTGACGATGGTCAGGAAGGCCGGCAGAGCCACGGAAAATTTGCTGAACTTGATCTCCCGGATCTGCGCCATCATCATCGCGCCGACCACCACCAGGGCCGCGGCAGCAACCTCCAGCGGGACCACGCTGGTGAGCGGGGTCAGGAACATGGAGCCCAGGAACAGCACGCCGGTCACGACCGAGGCGAGCCCGGTCCGTGCCCCCTCGCCGATGCCGGCCGCGGAGTCAACGTAGACGGTGTTGGACGAGCCCGAGGTGGCACCACCGGCGACGGCTGCCAGTCCTTCGAC
>JBBRKU010000401.1:0-3187 GCA_038231735.1 Actinomycetales bacterium
CACTGGGCCGACGGCGGAGACAGCTCCATAGCTAACAGCTGCCTTCTGTGCGCCTTCCATCATGCCCTGATCCACCACAGTGACTGGGAAATCCAAATGATCGCCGGCATCCCCTGGTTCATCCCGCCCATATCCCTGGACTACCTCCGAAGACCACGCCGCAACCACTACCACGATCCCCTGCCGCAATCCGGCTGACCAACCGCCTGACAGCACCGGCAAGCTCGAAAACCCCGTCTCAGCGCGGATTTCGCGCGATACAACAGACGCTACGTCGGGCTGGGACTAAAGCGGTTCCCAGCGGAACAGCGTAGAGATCCCCATGCCGCCGGCAATGCTGACCATGGCCAGAGCCATCTGGCCTTCAACGCCCATTCGCTGTGCCTGCGCGAAGAGCCGAGTCACCAGAACCGCTCCGGAGGCGCCGTACGGATGCCCCAGGGCCAGCGCCCCGCCCTCGACATTGATACGCTCGGGTCCGATTCCCAGCAGATCCAGCACGGCCAGCACCTGGGCGGCGAAGGCCTCATTGAATTCGATCAGGCCGATGTCCTCCAGCCGTTCCCCCGTCCGGCGCAGTAGCGACCGGCTGGAAGCCTCCGCGCCCACGCCCAGATAGGCCGGCTCATTGCCACTGACCGCACTGTCGACGAAAACCAGGCCCTCCCGTGCGCCGAGCTCCCTGGCCTTGGCACGGCTGGTAACGATAACGGCGCAGGCGCCGTCGCTGTAGGGGCAAGAATTTCCCGCGGTCACCGACCCGCCGGGAACGAAGGCTGCAGGAAACCGCGCGAGCAGTCCCGGTGTCAGGGACACGCGGGGCCCCTGGTCGGCGCCCAGTTGCGGCAGGTCCAGTAACTCAGCGTCGAAGGCTCCGCCGGCGGCTGCAGCGAGGGCCAGCCGGTGGCTTCGCAGGGCGAACGCGTCCTGCGTCTCCCTACTGATCCCGTATCTGGTAGCTACGTTCTCCGCGGCGGTGCCAACGTCCGTATCCCCCAGCCACTCGGGCGCAAACTGGGCGCGGTCGTAGAAGTCCAGACCGCCGTCGGGCAGCCGGTGCGCGCGGGCGGGGGCGGTGCTGATGCTCTCCACGCCGCCGGCCAGGTAGGCCTGGCCCGCCCCGGCCGCCACCAACCGGGCAGCCAGCACGATGGCTTCCAATCCGGAGCCGCATTGCCGGTCCACGGTGAGCCCCGGAACACCCACCGGCAGGCCAGCGGTCAGGGCGGCCAGCCGTGCAACGTTGCCGCCTCCCCCGACGGCATTGCCCATGATCACGTCGTTGACCTGATCGGCCGGCAACTCGCTGTCCCGCAGGACCTGGCTCAGAACCGGGGCCAGCAGCTCGTGCGCTTGAAGATCTTTCAGGGCGCCTCCGGCCCGGCCGATCGCAGTGCGGCGCGCGGCAATAACCACGGGCTGCGAGTCAGCTGAGCCTGCGGACACGCGGGTCCTCCCTGACGATCCAATCGGCCAGCATGGCGCGGCTGATCTTGCCGCCAGCGGTCGTCGGCAGCTCACTGAGCGCAAAGTAGGCGGCGGGGCGCTTGTAATCCGGCAGCATGCCGCCCACTGCGGAGCGCAGCATGCTGGCCGTCAGGGGGGTTCCGGCGTCGCCGTCGGGTCCAATGGCGGCGACTATCCGGTGTCCGCGCGATCCATCCGGCCGTCCCGCGACCACGCTGGTTCCCACGCCGGGCACGTTCTGCAGCGCCAGCTCGACCTCGTGCGGGTAGACGTTGTGTCCGGCGGTGACCATCATGTCCGAGCGCCGGCCCAGGAAGTGCAGCACCCCACCGGAGGCCAAGAAGCCCTGGTCGCCGACCGTGCACCATTCCCCGTCCCTGCTGAACGCCAGTCCGTCGTCGCCCCACAGATAGCCGTCGCTGACCAGGTCACTGCGGGCATAAATGGTCCCCGGCTTCCCGATCGGCAGCTCGGTGCCATCGTCGCTGCGGACGCTCAGCTGCACGCCTGGGAATGCGGGCCCGACGGCGGTGCGCAGCAGCTGGCCCGCATCCTCCGGTTCCAGTCGGGTCGCGGCCAGGAAACCCAGCTCGGAAGCGCCGTAATATTCGAAGATGGTGGCGTTCGGTGCCCAGTGGCGCGAGGCTGCCAGGGTGTGAGCATCCAGTTTGGCCCCGGCGCTGATGATGGACGTGATGCCGGCGCCGCTTCCGGACGTCTGGATTCCGCGCCCCGCAATCATCCGCAGCATCGCCGGCACCACGACGAGACGGGTCACGCTGTGCCCGCAAATGGAGCGAAAAAGGCCAGCCAGGTCGAAGGCGGGCAGGGTGAAGAAGGGGGCGCCGGCGTACAAGCATTCGGCCATGGCGTACAGGTTCAGGCTCGCGGAGAGCGGGCCTGGTGCCAGCGTCACATCGTCTCGGCCCAAACCGAAATAGCCGATGCTACGTTCAAAGGACTCCTGCCAGGAGACCCGGCTGCGGCTAAAGCCCTTGGGGACAGCACTGGTGCCGGACGTCAGCCCCACCAGGAAGGCCGAATCCGCCGGTCCGTCCGCCAAAGCGTCGGTTGGCGCGGGGCCGGAGCCGCTGTTCCCGGACATCAGCCGCCGCTGCACCGCCTTGCGCTGGCCGGCGGGCCACTTCGGGTCCAGCACGGCGCACCGCCTCTCCCCCGCCACTGCGGCCGCGAAGCGGGTCACCAGTTCAATGGAATTGGGCTGGCACAGGGCCGTGACGCGGTCCGTTTCCGGGAGCAACGCCGTCGCCTGACTCACCAAGTCAGCGAAAGAAATCCGGACGTCGCCAACGCCGACGGCGGTCCGGTCCGGTTGTTCCTGCGCCCAGAGCTGCAGTCGGTTCAGAAATGGCATCAGGCTTAATCGTAGGGGACTTTTCCGGCCGGCCTGACGAGTCAGCGCGCGTTCCCTATGCCCTCCGGTATGCCATCCCCGTTTGTCCCCCGATTGCCGGATGCCTGTCGGGGCGCGGGTGCTACTCGAAGATCAACACGGTCCTCTTCAGCCAACGGACCGGAACTGCGTGCGGAACGGCCTCCACGGACGTCGGGCCGGTCTATTGTGCCGGCGACAAGACGGCCTACTTTGACCCGGGATTCTTTGATGAGCTGGCGAGCCGATTTGGCTCGTCCGGTGGACCGTTGGCGCAGGAGTACGTCGGCGCACACGAATTCGGCCACCACATCCAGGACATCCTCG
>JBBRKU010000402.1:0-3177 GCA_038231735.1 Actinomycetales bacterium
GGATGGCCTGGTCGTCGACGTCGACTTCCAGCAGCGGAAGTATCGGCCCGAAAATCTCATCCATCTTCAGCGCGGAGTCCGCCGAGGCGCGGACATCGGTCGGGGCCAGGTAACGCCCGGCGGCATCTGAACCGCCCCCGGTCACGACGTCGGCGCCGTCGAGCAGGCCCGCCAGACGCTGGAAATGACTGTCATTGATAATGCGGCCATAGTCCGCACTGCTGCCCGGTTCCGGTCCGAAGAGCTGGCGGATCGCCCCCGGCAACAACTCAGCCAGCTTGTCGCGGACCTCCGGCGGCGCCAGCACATAGTCCGGGGCAACGCAGGTCTGACCCGCGTTCAGGAACTTGCCCCACGCCAGCCGTTTCGCCGCCGCCGCCAGGTCCACGGAATCGTCGACGTACACGGGAGACTTACCGCCCAACTCCAGCGTGACCGGCGTCAGGTATTGGGCGGCCGCGGCCATGACGATCCTGCCGACCTTCCCGTTGCCCGTGTAGAAGATGTGGTCGAAGCGCTCCTTGAGCAGCTCTGTCGTCGCATCCGCACCGCCCTCAACGACGACGACGGCCTCCGCCAGATACTGCGGAATCCAGCGTGCCATGGCGGCCGAGGTGGCCGGAGCCAGCTCACTGGGTTTGGCCACCACCGCATTGCCCGCAGCGAGGGCTCCGACCATGGGGGTCAGCAGCAGCTGCACGGGGTAGTTCCACGGCGCGATGACCAGCACCACGCCGAGCGGCTCGCGGACCACACGGGCCTTGGCCGGCTGGAGGGCCAGCGGAACGGCCGACTTTTCGGGCGCCAGCCACCGCTCCATGTTCTTCAGCGTGTTGGTGATCTCCTCGGTCACGAAGCCGATCTCGGTCAGCCAGGCCTCAGTGGAACTCTTTCCCAGATCCGTCTGGAGCGCCAGAGTGAACTCCGTGCTCCGCTGGGTCAACATCCGGCGCAACGCCTTGAGCTGCCGGACCCGCCACTCCAGCGGCCTGGTGGCACCCGAGGCGAAGAGCGCGCGGGCAGCGGCGACCTGTGCGGAATTAGTGCCAGCCTGAGTCATGGCACCAATCTAGCCGATGAGGTCAACGGCGCTCGAGGCGCATCATTGCGGTTCAAACCGTACGACGGCGGTCTGCTGGGTCAATCTCACGACTGATTTGCACCGATCCGGCGTTCGCGCCCCGGGCTGAGCCTATTTTGTCAGTGCCCCTGCATAGGCTTAATTCAGTCGGGGAAAGCGGGTTCCTTGGATCCCTTTCCCGGACGGCTGTCGGTTGATGTTGGATGCGGTCCCTGGCAAAGGGTCTGGCCCGGAGCGGTAAGGCGGTGGGTAGCGATGCAAATAGATCTGAACAATCTCGCGGCTGTCCTCGCCGCGGTCGCCGAGCGTTTCCCGACGACTGTCAGTGCAGCCGAACCCTCGCAGGGCGGTATTCCGGAGGCCATGACGCACACGTCTGGCGGACTGCCAGTGCCCATAACCGATGCGGACAGCAGCCCGGAACTCTTGGACGGCACGCTTGCGGTGGTCACTGCCGGTCCGTCGGCGGGGATTGACGAGCATCTGGCCGCGGTGGACGCGCATTTGCAGCGGATCCTGGAGATCAGCGTCACGACGGTGGCGGATGCGGCGTGGTTGCCGGTGATCGATTCCCTGGAGTACCTGCGCCGACGTCTGGCGGCGGTGTATCTGCGCTCGTTGGCCGCCGCGGATCAGGTGCATGCCGCTGTCCTGTCTCCGCTGGGGACCCGGACCATGGCGGACTACCTCAAACACGGTCCCCGGATCGAGCCCTCCCGGGCGAAGGCGGACATCGCCGCCGCCCGCGCCCTGCACACCGCAACCGGGACAGGCACCGGGGCGCTGACCCGGCAGGCCGAGGTCAACGCCGGCCCGCTGCGGGCGATGGCCCCGGCTCTGGAGTCCGGTTCCATCACCGGCGCGCATGTGGCCACCGGTGTCGGTGTGCTGGAGAAACTGCCCAACCGGCTGCTCACCGAGGCCAATACCGAGGCCATCGGCGCCTTCCTGGTCCGTCAGGCTCCGGTGCACAGCTCCCGGCGCTTCGCCGAGATCGCGGCCTACCTGGTGCGCACCTGCGAGCCAGCCGCCGACGACCACTACGATCCGGAGGCGTTCCTGCGGCGAAAGCTGACCATGGGGGTCGACATCACGGGCATGGTGTTTGGCTCCTATCAGCTCGATCCCGCCGCCGGCGCCGAGTTCCGCGCCATCCTGGACCCGCTGGCGGCCCCGACTCCGGACCAGCGAAACCCGGATGGCAGTATCGCCGGCACCGATGGCAGGACCGCAGACCAGCGCCGCGCCGACGCGGTGGTCGAACTCGCCCGCGCCGCCGCGGCCTACCTCGGCATGCCCACCGGCCCACCCTCCCCGGTGCAAACCACCACCGCCGACGGGGCGCCGGAAGGAGCAGCACAAACCGCGGGAAGTGCGGGGATTGCGGAAAGTGCTGGAAGAGCCGGTGACTCGACCGGTGGTGGGGCCATGCCCGACGGCGGTCCAATTGCTGAGGGCTCCACCGGCATGCCTGACTTTCCCGGCCCGGGTGAGGATGATTCCGGGTCCCGGGAAGCGGCGGCCGCGGCCCGGGCCGAGGACCTCTTCGGGCTCCGACGCACAACTCCAGCCGGAGCTCAGGAGCCCGCTGGCGCGAGGGGACAGGAAACGGCTACCGGACCCCAAATGGCAGGCGGGTCAGCTGGTGCCGGCGGCGGTGAGGGGGCTACGAGCTGCGGGCCGAGCAAGGCCTCCCGGCTACGTCCGGGACGCCGCTCCGCCCGCGTCACCATCACCACTACGTTCGACCAGCTCCGCACCACAACCGAACCGCCCGCGGCGGGAACCCCGGCGCCAAGGAGCCAGCCACCCGACTGGCGCGCGTTCGCCCCGGTCCGCTCCGCGGAGATCGAGCCACTCAAAGAACGGGAGCCGTCCACTTCAAGTCCCGCCGGAGCTGAGCCAGCCGACGAATTTGCGGACATGCCACGGGCATCCTTGCGGGTCACCGAACCTGAACCGGCCGTTGAGCCGGAATGGCAGCCATTTGGAGGCGCCGACACGTCCGGCGATGCCGGGCGTGACGTTCCGGACACCGGCCGGCTCCGCGGAAACCGGTCCGGTTCTGGAATCGGCTGGCCTGTCCCAGCACAGCC
>JBBRKU010000403.1:0-3175 GCA_038231735.1 Actinomycetales bacterium
AGAGGACAAGATCGTCGTGGCGCGTGCCCGCCGCATCCAGCAGTTCCTCTCGCAGAACACCTACACCGCCAAGCAGTTCACCGGCGTCGAGGGTTCCACGGTGTCCATCAAAGAGACCATCGAGGGCTTCACCGCCATCTGCGACGGCGACGTTGACCACATTGCCGAGCAGGCGTTCTTCAACATCGGCAGCATGGACGACGTCGAGCGCCAGTGGGCCAAAATCCAAGAGTCAACTGGATCGACCAAGTAGGATGACCCAGCTAGAGGTAGAAATCGTTGCGGCGGACCACTTCGTGTGGTCCGGCGCGGCGAGGATGGTCAAGGCGCGCACCAGCGACGGCGAGATCGGCATCCTGCCCGGACACGCACCCGTCCTGGCCATCCTGGCCGCGGGCGAAATGGTCATTGATCCGATCGGCAGCGAGCGGATCACCGTCGAGGTGGACGGCGGCTTCTTCTCCGTCGACAGCGACCGTGTGGTCATTGTTGCCGACAATGCCCAACTGGAAAACCAGTCGGAAAAGCCGGCTGGCTCAGCCAACGCAGGGAACCGATAGCTCCGGCTTGATGAACGATCCCGGCACTCCGTTCATCGTAATAGCAGCGCTGTTTCTGCTATGTGTCCTGACGCTTTGCCTGTTCGGGGTGCGCCGCTTCCAATTGCGCAGCGCCCTGGGCACAATTGACGCCTCCATTTGCTCACCGGTTGGCCGGTGGCAGATGGGGGTTTGTCGCTATCAGGACGCGGGCCTGGAGTGGTTCCGCCTGCTCTCGCTCAGCCCGGTGCCGGTGTACCGTTTCCGCCGCCACGCACTGGAGCTGGTGGGCCGGCGGCGCCCCACCGAGTCGGAGCGGACCAAGGTCCAGCCCGACGTCGTCATCGTGACCCTGCGCTACGAGGGAACCGAAGTGCTGATGGCGATGAAATTCGATGCCTACGCCGGGCTCTCCTCCTGGCTGGAGGCCGGCCCCGTCATTGGAATAGGGACCTGGCGTTAGCCGTTGTGGATTTCCTGAGAATTGACCTGGTGCTCTTCTCCGGCCAGCCCGGTGCGCCCAGGGACTGGCTGACCGGCGGCCAGCTGGCCACCACCATGGACCGCTACGCCGCCGCCCACAGCGGACTTGCGCCGGTCGTCGTCGTCGTTGATCCCAACGGCACGCAGACCGCCAACACCCTGTGCATGGACAGCAACATCGCCCGGGCGGACACGTACCTGTCCGTGGATGTTCCGCGCTGGATTGCCGCGACGCTGGACGTCGAGGCGTCCACCCGGCGCTGGGCGGTGGGCGGTTTTTCCTTCGGCGCCACCTGCGCGCTGGAACTGGGCGCCCGGCACCCGCACAGCAGTGTTTACTTCAGCGCCGGGGCGGACGATCCTGAATTTGTGGGCGATATGGCGGAACTTTCGACGGCGGCCCGGGACGCCGGCTTCCGGGTCCGGACCGCGGCGGTGGCGGACATCGGCCACTCCTGGGATGGTCGCGTGCAGACCATGGGCGAGGCGCTGGACTGCCTGGGCCCGCAACTGGGGCTGGTGCAATGAGCGCCATCGAGGTGAGCACCGAGCCGCAGCAGGACTCGCCCGTCCCCGCACGGGGCAAGGAGCCGCTGCCGGGACGCGCCCGCGCGGTGTTGCGGCACAGCCGGCGGCTGGCGCGCCGGGCACCGTTTACCGTGCTGGTCCTGCTGCTGCTGTGGAGCCTGGCCCTGGCCACCGGCAGTTTCGTGGCGGGCCCCCATTCCGGCCAGCTGGATGCGGTCAGCGGCCGGCTGGAGCACCTGATCCAGGGCCGCTGGTGGACCCTTTTCAGCTCTCTGTTCTTCGGCACGAATCCGGGCGCGTATCTGCTGTCCACGGTGCTGATCGCCGGTTTTGTGGGGCTGCTGGAGGTCCGGACGGGGACCGTGCGGACCATTCTGGTCTTCTTCGGCGGCCAGCTGACGGCGGTCATCCTCTTTCAGCTGGTGACGCAGCTTGCCCGGTACGGCGGGGACGGCTGGCTGGGCCCAATGGTCAACAACGTGCTGCTGGGACCGTATCCGGCCGTTGCCGCTTGCGGGACCGCCGCGGCCGCCTTTGTCGGTCCGCTGTGGCGCCGCCGGCTCCGGATCGGGATCTTTGCCGTCGCCATCATGCTGGTGCTCTACATCGGCCACGCGGAAACCGTGGTCACGCTGGCCGGGGCGCTGGCCGGGCTGCTGATCGGCTGGTGGGCTAAGGGTGGCACGACGGACATCACGATGCACCGCTCGACAGCCCGGGAGACCCGCACCATCCTGGCCGTCGTCGTCGCCGTTTTTGCGGTGGGGCCGCTGCTCACCGCCTTCGCCAGGAGCCCCTCCGGGCCGCTGGCCATCCTCCGCGAGATTGTGCTCAACCCCGTCCCGACGCTCAATGAGCTGCAGAACAGCTGCGGCGGGAGCGTGGATGCGGCCTGCCTGCAGCTGGCCCAGAGCGACGGCGGACTGGGCGCCACGCTGACGCTGGGGCTGGCCGTTGTCCCCGCGCTGCTGCTGCTGGTGTGCGCCGAGGGGCTGCGCCGCGGCCGGATGCTGGCGGTCTGGATCACCATCACCGTGCAGCTGGCGGTCGTCGGCATCTCCATCACCTACCTTTCGCTCTTCGCCCGGATCCCCAACCACGCGCTCTCGGGAGCACGTGCGCATACCGCGGTCCTGGGATCCGGCTTTGCGCACCTGCTGCCGGTGGCGCTCACTCCGCTGGTCATTGCCCTCATGCTGTTCCTGTACCGGCGGCGCTTCACAGTGGCCACGCCGCGCACCTCAGGCCGGCGACTGGTGCTGCTGGTCTGCGCCACCTGGGGGCTGCTGGCCGGGATATACACGGCGGCCTGGCTTGCGTACGGCGGGCTGGCGCGCCCGGGCGGCGTCGGTGCGCTGCTGGACGAGCTGGCCCGGCAGTACCTGCCGTTGCCGATCCCGGGGGCCCTGGCCGGGGCCTACGCGGGCCGGAATCCGGTTGAGGTGACACTCTTCAACCTCAGCGGACCGGTGTTCTGGCTGGTGGTGCTGCTGGGCTTGCTGTGGGTCTTCCTGGCCCGCGGAAAGGGCCGGCTGCACGTTGAGGGCCATACCGACCGGGCCCGGACGCTGATCCGGCGCGGCGGGGACTCGCTGTCCTGGATGGCGCTGTGGAGCAACAACCAC
>JBBRKU010000404.1:0-3166 GCA_038231735.1 Actinomycetales bacterium
ATCCGCTGGTCAACGCACCCCACACGGCCAAGAGCATCACCGGCGAGTGGGAGCACTCCTACACCCGTGACGAAGCCGTGTTCCCGGCCGGCGTGGATCCGCGGTCCAAGTACTGGCCGCCGGTGCGCCGCGTCGACCAGGCCTACGGCGACCGCCACCTGGTCTGCTCCTGCCCGTCCCTGGAGGAACTGGCGGAGCTCTCCTGACGCGCGGCCGGAGCTTGGGGTCGGGGGAAGCCTGCCGGGTCGCTGGAATCCGGTAGCTGCCGGAGCTCCAGATGACGGCCGGGTTGTGACGTCCAACACCTCAGCTTGTGGTGCGGCACAACTTCTTACAGACTTGCAACACTGCGGTGACACAGCTGCGCTGATGTCCGGCCGCGCCTACCTCTGACAGTGATGATGCAGGAGTGCTATGTTTTCCAAGATCCTGGTGGCCAACCGTGGCGAAATTGCCATCCGAGCCTTCCGTGCCAGCTACGAGCTCGGCGCCAAGACCGTGGCGGTCTTCCCCTATGAGGACCGCAATTCCATCCACCGTCAGAAAGCGGACGAGGCATACCTGATCGGCGAGGAGGGCCACCCGGTCCGGGCCTACCTGGACGTGAAGGAAATCATCCGCGTTGCCAAAGAATCCGGCGCGGACGCCATCTACCCCGGCTACGGCTTCCTCTCCGAGAACCCCGGCCTGGCCCGGGCCGCCAAGGAGGCCGGCATCACCTTCGTGGGGCCGCCCGCCGAGGTCCTTGAGCTGGCCGGACACAAGGTCCACGCGCTGGAGGCCGCCCGTAAGGCGGGCATCCCGGTGCTGAAGTCCAGCCAGCCCAGCGCTGACCTGGACGAGCTCATTGCCGCAGGGGATGAGATTGGCTTCCCGATCTTCGCCAAGGCCGTTGCCGGCGGCGGCGGACGCGGCATGCGCCGGGTGGACACCCGCGAGGACCTGCCCGAGGCACTTAAGGCCGCCATGCGCGAGGCGGACGCGGCCTTCGGCGACCCCACCATGTTCCTGGAGCAGGCCGTGCTGCGCCCGCGCCACATCGAGGTGCAGATCCTGGCGGACGGGGAGGGCAATGTCATGCACCTCTTCGAGCGTGACTGTTCGCTGCAGCGCCGGCACCAAAAGGTCGTCGAAATTGCGCCGGCCCCCAACCTGGACGAGGGCATCCGGCAGGCGCTGTACCGCGACGCCGTAAAGTTCGCCAAGGCGCTGAACTACGTCAACGCCGGAACCGTCGAATTCCTGGTGGACACGGTGGGCGAGCGCGCCGGCCAGCACGTCTTCATCGAAATGAACCCGCGCATCCAGGTGGAGCACACCGTCACCGAGGAAATCACGGACGTGGACCTGGTCCAGGCGCAGCTGCGGATCGCCTCCGGGGAAACGCTGGCTGACCTGGGCCTGAGCCAGGATTCGGTCTCCATCAAGGGCGCCGCGCTGCAGTGCCGGATCACCACCGAGGACCCGGCCAACGGCTTCCGGCCGGACGTCGGCAAGATCACCGCGTACCGCTCGGCCGGCGGTGCCGGCGTGAGGCTCGACGGCGGCACGGTTTACTCGGGTGCCGAGATCAGCCCGCACTTTGACTCGATGCTGGTCAAGCTCACCTGCCGCGGGCGGACCTATCCGGCCGCCGTCGCCAGGGCCCGCCGTGCCCTGGCGGAATTCCGCATCCGCGGAGTCTCCACCAACATCTCCTTCCTGCAGGCCGTGCTGGACGATCCGGACTTCGTGGCCGGCAACGTCGCCACCAACTTCATTGACGAGCGCCCGGAGCTGCTCAAGGCCCGCGCCTCCGCCGACCGCGGCACCAAGCTGCTGACCTGGCTGGCCGAGGTGACGGTCAACAAGCCCAACGGCGAGCTGTTGGTCCACACGGAACCTTCGGACAAGCTGCCCACGGTTGACCTGAACGAGCTGGCACCCGGCTCCCGCCAGCGCCTGCAGGAACTGGGGCCGGAGGGCTTTGCCGCCGCGCTGCGCGCCCAGACCCCGGTGGCTGTCACGGACACCACGTTCCGCGATGCCCACCAATCCCTGCTGGCCACCCGGGTTCGCACCCGCGATCTGGTGGCCGCCGGACCGGCGGTCTCCGCGCTGACCCCGCAGCTGCTCTCCGTCGAGGCGTGGGGCGGCGCCACCTACGACGTCGCCCTGCGCTTCCTGGGCGAGGACCCCTGGGAGCGGCTGGCCGCGCTGCGCCAGGCGCTGCCGAACATCTGCCTGCAGATGCTGCTCCGCGGCCGGAACACCGTTGGCTACACGCCGTACCCGGAAGAGGTCACCGAGGCCTTCGTGGCCGAGGCGGCCTCAACCGGCATCGATATCTTCCGCATCTTCGACGCACTCAACGACGTGAACCAGATGGCTCCGGCCATCAGGGCGGTCCGGGCCACCGGCACCGCTGTCGCCGAGGTGGCGCTGTGCTACACCGCGGACATGCTGGATCCGGAAGAGAAGCTCTACACGCTGGACTACTACCTGGCGCTGGCCCGGAAGATCGTGGCCGCCGGTGCCCACATCCTGGCCATCAAGGACATGGCCGGTCTGCTCCGGCCGGCGGCCGCCGCGAAACTGGTCACCGCGTTGCGCAGCGAATTCGATCTGCCCGTGCACCTGCACACCCACGACACCGCCGGTGGCCAGCTGGCCACCCTGCTGGCCGCCGTGGATGCCGGTGTGGACGCGGTCGACGTCGCCTCCGCATCGCTGGCCGGCACTACCAGCCAGCCCTCCGCCTCCGCGCTGGTGGCGGCGCTGGCCCACACCGAACGCGACACCGGCATCAGCCTGGCCAAGATCAGCTCGCTGGAACCGTATTGGGAGGCCGTGCGCCGCGTCTATGCACCCTTCGAATCCGGGCTTCCGGGCCCGACGGGACGGGTCTACCAGCACGAGATCCCCGGCGGCCAGCTCTCCAACCTGCGCCAGCAGGCCATCGCCCTGGGCCTGGGTGAGCGCTTCGAGGAAATCGAGGACATGTACACGGCGGCGGACCGCATCCTGGGCCGGCTGGTCAAGGTAACCCCGTCCTCCAAGGTGGTGGGTGATATGGCGCTAGCCATGGTCTCCTCCGGCCTTAGCCGCGCCGACGTCGAAGACCCGGCGCGCGACGTGGCGTTTCCGGATTCGGTGGTCGGGTTCTTCATGGGCGAACTGGGCCAGC
>JBBRKU010000405.1:0-3157 GCA_038231735.1 Actinomycetales bacterium
GCTGATTTCCAGCTCATACAGCCGGGGCGTCTCTGCCGTCCACGGCTCAACCGGCCCAAGGTCCAGGGCGTTCCCGGTGACCCCGCAGTCCAGGCCGAGCTCCGGGATCCGGCACCGGGACTGGCCTGCCAGCTCGGCATCAACGTCCACCGTCAGGATGCCAGAGCCGCCAGGGGTGTAATCAGCGTGCACAAAAAGGTCCTGCAAGGCTCCGGCCGGGTGGGCCAGCAGCGTAACGTCCCGGAAGATCCCCGGGAGCCACCACATGTCCTGGTCCTCCAGATAGCTGGCGGCGCTGAATTGAGCGACTCGGACCACCAGCACATTCGCACCGGCCACAAGAACGCCGGAGACATCGAATTCCGCGGTGAGCCTGCTGCCCCGGGTGGTGCCAAGGAACTGGCCGTTAAGCCACATGGTTCCGGCGGACTCAATCCCGTCGAAGCGCAGCAGCGCCCCGCCGAGGAACTGCGGACCGGCGTCGAAGACCAAACGGTGGTCCCCTACCGGGTTGGCATCCGGGACGTGCGGCGGATCCAGCGGAAAGGGAAACTGCACATTGGTATAGATGGGCTTGCCAAAGCCGTGCATAGGCCAGCTTGAGGGCACCAGGATGGTTTGCCATGCGGAATCATCGAAGTCAGGCTCCTCAATCCCCTGCGGTGCGCTGGCCAGCGAGGAGGAAAGGTTGAACTGCCAGTTTCCGTTGAGCGAAAGTTCCGGCAGGCCAGAGGCAAATCGTGCCCTCGGCGCCACGCTTCCTGTACCGGGACCCGCGGATTCCAGGTTCACCAGATTGTCGTACGGCCCGGCGGCGAGGTTGCCGCCGTCGCTTTTGGGGATCATGCCAGTCGCTTCCTTCATTCCCGGGCCGGCCGGGTTGGTGTTTGGGCAGCCTGTTCTTCGAGGCAGTCTGCGTCTATGTGGCTCTGGCTAAAGTCCGGCGGATAGGGGTTGGGCCGGGGAATCAGCGCCCCAACGTCCAGGATCCATTCATCAAGCAGGCGTCCGAGCCGTTCCCGGTCCCATGGCTGTGCCTCGCTCAGATCCCGGCTTTCCTCAATATCGTCCGTGAGGTTGAAAAGCTGTTCTCTACCGTCCTCGTAGAACCGGATCAGCTTCAGATCCCCATCCCGCACCCCAGCCCCAGGGGTGCCACCCTGATTCGAGTAGTGCGGATAGTGCCAGAAGATGGGACCACGCGCCGCTGCCGGCCGGTCCGTCCACTCGTCCAGCACGTTAACGCCGTCAACGTGCTGCTCCGGGCGCTGCTGAAGTCCGGCTGCCGCGAGAAGAGTCGGGTAAAGATCCGGACCGGTGATCAGCGCATCCGTAGTCCGTCCTCCCTCGATGCTCCCCGGCCAGGTAACGATGTACGGAACCCGGACCCCGCCGTCGTTCATCCAACCCTTACCCTCCGCCAGCGGAGCATTAGTGGTCGGCGACCCCTCTGACGTGGCCAGGCCACCATTATCGGAGCTGAAGACGATCAGTGTGTCCTCCAGTTTCCCGGAATCCGCCAGCGCGTCGATAATCCGGCCGACGTTGGTATCGAGGTTCTCCACCATCGCGGCGTACACCGGGTCCGACTGAATCAGCCGGCGCTGCACCCGCTTGCCACGCAAATGCCAGGCCGTCATGGGCTCCCCGTCCACAATGGCCTGGGAATCCAGCCCTAGCCGCGCCGCCTTTTGGATGTACTTCTCAACCAGGTTGGCAGGAGCCTCAATGGGGGTGTGCACCGCGTAGTGCCAGAGATTAAGGAAGAACGGCGTCTCCCCCGCGGTGCGGATGAGGGACACCGCTTCGTCCGTGAGCCGGTCCGTCAGGTACTCTCCGTCCGGACCGTCCGGCAAGGTGGGAATGCCGTACGGAGCAAAGTATTTTCCGGGCGAGCCCATCTCGCAGCCACCCATGTTAACGTCGAACCCATGGTGCTCAGGCCAGCAGCGCTCCGGCCCGAGATGCCACTTCCCCACATGCCAGGTGTCGTAACCACCGTCGCGCAGGGCACGGGCCAAGGAGAACTCGTTTTCCGGGAGCTCGCGGAAATAAGGAACATCGCACAACGCGCCTACGCCATGGCCGCCGATCCACTGCGTCACGCCCACGCGTGCCGGGTACTTTCCGCTCAGCAGGCTCGCTCGCGAAGGGGAACACACCGGAGAGGACGAGTAGCCGTTGTTGTAAACGAGCCCGGAGGCTGCCAGGGCATCAATGCGGGGAGTTTCGTAAAACGTCGATCCGTAGGCCGAAACGTCCCGCCAGCCCAAATCGTCAACCAGAATCACCACGATGTTTGGAGGCCTATTCATTCCCTATCTTTCCGATTTGAGGCGAGGGGTGGCACGCCAGACTCGGTCTTCCTATTAACTATCCTCGCAGAGTTCTGGACGCGTATTGCCTATCTGTGTCCCGGGTCAAGGGGAAGAAGGCGTTGTGTTTGGCCATTACTTGAGTGCGCCTTTTGGTGGTAAATAGGGCTTACCGCAGTCGAAATTCCGTCGCAGAAGAGGACTTCTCGCAGATGCAAGTTTCGCATAAGCCGGCTGCGGTGTCAGTTTCCTTTGACGAGCCGAACCTCGTGTCGTCCTCAGCATTGCTGCCCGTGATGATGTTGGCCCGGGACGCCGGGCTCCATGGGCCGGCCAATCAACGGCGGGATGACCACGTACAACTTCTTGGCCATGCCGGCAACAAACTAGCCACTCAGTTGGGCACGGCACTGTGGGAGGTCCATTCCACTGTGGCCAACACGATCAGAACCCCCCCCGCCAAGAAGAACTGCTGGCAACCGCCAAAATCCACAGAACCATGTACGAGATGGCCCTTCACTCCACCTTGTGATCGCGTGGACGCCACGCCGGACCCAAAGCAGCAGGTCAGTGGCCCAAAACAGGCAAAACGCTGGAAAGAACGTGTGGGAACTTCAATAGGATTTGATGAGCTCATGCCCAAAACCATTGCCACCGCGACCGTGGACGGGTTGCTGCACCACGCACACCTGTGCCAAACCATCGGCGAGTCCGTCTGGCTCATGCAAGCCCAAAGCGGGATTGGATCCCTCCGCTTGTCCTAAACCGGCTTGGACGGTCAGGGGCCCCTTGCCGAGATCGCCCCGGGGGGCTGACCGTGTTCAAATCTACTTGCAGCCACC
>JBBRKU010000406.1:0-3154 GCA_038231735.1 Actinomycetales bacterium
CCTGGTGGGCGCCAAGCCGCATCCGCGTTCCTGGGGGACCTTCCCCCGCTACCTGGGGCACTACTGCCGCGACCTTGGCATGTTCAGCCTGGAGGAAACCATCCACCACCTCACCGGCCGTCCGGCGGCACGGCTCAAACTGGACCGCCGCGGGCTGATCCGCTCCGGCTTTGCCGCCGATCTGGTGCTCTTCGACCCGGAAACCATCCACGATGCGGCCACCTTCGACAACCCCCGGCAACCCGCTGCCGGCATCCACTATGTATTCGTCAACGGCACCGCCGCGATCGACGACGGAGCGCCCACCGGGGCACTGGCCGGCCGGGCATTGCGGCGCAGCTCCGAGGGAAAGGCCACCATTAATGACTAACCCAAAAATCCTGACCAACGAAGAGTTCATCGCACGCCTGCGCGCCGACCGCGCGCTCGTGGTGGTCCGCGCGCCCGCCATCCCGGACGCTGTCGGGCTGTGCCAGGCACTGGCCGACGGCGGGATCCGCACCATCGAGCTGACCTTCACCACCCCGGATGTCCTGCGCCACGTCGAAAAAGCCGCCGGTTCCGCGGACTCGCGTGGCGCCGTCGTCGGGGTCGGTACCGTGCTCACCGCTGACCAGGCGCGGGCCGCCGTCGACGCCGGAGCGCAGTTCCTGGTGACCCCGGGGCTCCGGCCCGAGGTGGCAAGGGTCGCCGTCGACGCCGGAATTCCCTTCAGTCTGGGGGCCATGACCCCGACGGAGGTGGCGCAGGCCCTGGACCTGGGCTCCTCCGTGGTCAAGATCTTTCCCGCCCGGCAGCTGGGCCCGGCCTACCTCAAGGACCTCCAGGGCCCCTACCCCGGGGTCAACCTCCTGCCCTCCGGCGGCATTGACGCGATCAACGCCCCGGATTACCTCAACGCCGGGGCGCTGGCCGTCTGCTGCGGCACCAGCGTGGTTCCGCCGGCAGCCGTGGCAGCCGGAAGCTGGGCCGATATTACTGCCCGGGCCGTTGCCTTCACCAACGTCCTGAAATCCGATGCGCAAATTAGAAAAGGAGAAGCGCGATGAGCATTTTTGAACAGCTCAAGCCGGCTGCGACCTACGTGGCCGCAGGCGATGACACCATCAAAGCGATCCACGAACCTTGGGGCGGCCACGACACCCAGGTGCTTATTGTCGCGGCCATCGGCATCGCCATTGTGGTGCTGCTGATCGTCTGGCTCAAGATGCACCCGTTCCTGGCCCTGACCATCGGTTCGCTCTTTGTCGGCATTGGCTCCGGCATCGCCCTGGGCGGCGTCGCCCTGTCCTTCGAAACCGGCGTCGGGGCGGTATTGGGCAACGTGGGCGTGCTCATTGTGCTGGGCGCAATGCTCGGCAAACTCCTGGCGGACTCCGGCGGTGCCGACGAAATTGTGGACACCCTGCTCAAGGGCAGCCCCAAGGTGCTGCCATGGAAAATGGCACTCATCGCCTTCATCATCGGTATCCCGATGTTCTTCGAAATCGGCCTGGTGCTGCTGATTCCGGTCATCATGCTGGCCGTCAGGCGCTCCCGGCGCCCGGCCATGCTGCTGGCCATTCCGGCCCTGGCCGGTCTGTCCGTGCTGCACGGCTTCATCCCGCCGCACCCCGGACCGCTGGCCGCCATCGCGAACCTGCACGCCAACATCGGCATCACCCTGGCGATCGGCCTGGCCATTGCGATCCCGACCGTCATCATCGCCGGACCGCTGTTTTCGCGGCTGGCAGCCAAATGGGTTCCGATCGGCGTTGCCGGCGCCGGGCTCGGTTTCGCCGGCGGATCAACGGCCGACGACGGCCGGACCTCCACCGGAGGGGGCACCTCCACGGGCGCAGGCAACGCGGCCACCGCGAGCGCGGCGGCCGGTCCGACCACGATGACAGACACGGAGCCCGAGGCGGGACGGAGCCAGGATCCCGAGGCCCACCGGAGCCCGACGTTCACCTGGACCCTGATTACCGTCCTCTCCCCGGTGGTCCTGATGCTGATCCGTGCCGCCTCCGATCTGTGGATGAGCAAGGACAACGCCATCTATCCGTTCCTGCAGTTCCTCGGCGAGCCCGTGGTTGCGCTGCTCATCGCGGTGCTGCTGGCCATGGTGACGTTCGGGACGTCCGTCGGCTTCTCCGCGCCGACCCTGACGTCCAAGCTCAGCCAGAGCCTGATGCCCATCGTCAGCGCCACCATGATCGTCGGTGCCGGCGGCGGCTTCAAGCAGGTGCTGGTGGACGGCGGGACCGGCGTCGCGATCGGAAAGGTCGCCGTAGCGGCCAGCCTCTCGGCGCTGATGCTGGGCTGGATCGTGGCCGTGCTGATCCGGCTGGCAACCGGCTCGGCCACGGTGGCCACCGTCACTGCCTCCGGAATTGTCGCCCCACTGGCGTCCGGACTGGGGCCGGCCCAGCTGGCGCTGGTGGTGCTGGCCGTCGGAGCAGGCTCACTGTTCTTCTCACATGTCAACGATGCCGGTTTCTGGCTGGTCAAGGAGTACGTCGGCATGACCGTCGGCCAGACCATCAAGACGTGGTCCGTGATGGAGACCATTATTTCGGTGGTCGGCCTGATCCTGGTGTCGCTGCTGGCGCTGGTTCTATAGCTGGGTTCACGAGGCCGGCTGGATTCACGAAGGCCGCCCGGAGTTAGGTTCATTGCCCCGCACGGATCGCCTCCTTGGCTAGCCACGCCATGGTGTGAGCCGTGGCAGCCAACGCGGGACATTGCGCCGGTACTCCTCGTATTCGGCGCCGAACTTCCGCTCCAATGCTGGCTCTTCATGGAATCTGACGAAAACGGTAACCGGGACGGCGGCCAGCGCCGCAGCGGCGAACAGTCTCGGCTGTCCCAGTAGCAGGCCCTGGCCGGTGAACACGGCGACGATGGCCACGTATATGGGGTTCCTGACAAAGCGGTAGAGGCCGCCGACCACCAGATGTTTCGGCGGCGCAATAGGTGCGGGAGTCCCGACCCCTTCAACCGCGAAGTGCACGAAGGAATTCGCGATCACCGCTGCCCCCGCCCCGATGAGAACGACGCCGACAAGCTGCGCCGGCACTCCGCCAGATACCGGCCGCCGGATCTTCCAGCGAGTCAACAACCAGGGAACGACGCCGGTAACCACCGCTGGTGCAACGGCGAACGCGACCGTTCC
>JBBRKU010000407.1:0-3149 GCA_038231735.1 Actinomycetales bacterium
CAAGCTGGCGGTGATCGATAACCTGATCGGCAAGGCGGACAGCATCCTGGTCGGCGGCGGGATGCTCTTCACCTTCCTGGCGGCGCAGGGCTTCAAGGTAGGCACCAGCCTGCTGGAGCAGGACCAGATCCCGGCGGTGAAGGACTACCTGGCCCGTGCGGCGGAGGCGGGAACGACGTTCGTGCTGCCCACCGACGTCGTGGTGGCGGCCAGCTTCTCCGCGGACGCGGACCATGAGGTTGTCCCGGCGCAGGATATTGAGGCAAGCTCCTTCGGTGCCGCCGGCCTGGGCCTGGACATCGGAGCGGACACCGGCGCGGCCTTCGCCGAGCAGATCCGCGGCGCCAAGACCGTGTTCTGGAACGGACCCATGGGCGTCTTTGAGTTCCCGGCCTTCGCCGAGGGCACCCGCGCGGTGGCCCAGGCCCTGGCCACGGCCACAGCGGCGGGCGGCTTCACCGTCGTCGGAGGCGGCGACTCGGCCGCAGCGGTCCGCACGCTCGGTTTCGCGGACAACGAATTCGGCCATATTTCCACCGGCGGCGGTGCCAGCCTGGAATTCCTTGAAGGTAAGGAACTTCCCGGCCTGACCGCGCTGGACCGCTAGGTCCCGGCCAACCACCAGCACTACCCGGTGGCGGACCCGGCTCCGCAAGGACCGCCGGGCCGCCACCGTACAGAACGCACCCATTCGGATTTTTGGAGAGAGCCATGACTACCTCGACCAACGGCAAGTTTGACCGCAAGCCGCTGATTGCCGGCAACTGGAAGATGAACATGGACCACGTCCAGGGCATCACCTTGCTGCAGAAGCTGGCCTGGACGCTCTCCGACGCCAGGCACGACTTCAGCCGGGTAGAGGTGGCTGTCTTCCCCCCGTTCACGGACCTGCGCGGCGTCCAGACCCTGGTGCAGGGCGACCAGCTCAAGCTCGTCTACGGCGGCCAGGACCTCTCACCCGAAGACTCCGGAGCCTACACCGGGGATATTTCCGGCGCTTTCCTGTCCAAGTTGGGCTGCAGCTACGTCCTGGTGGGACACAGTGAACGGCGCACCATCCACGGCGAGGGGGACGAGCTGCTCAACGCCAAGCTGAAGGCCGCCTACCGGAACTCTGTGACCCCGATCCTTTGCGTCGGCGAGGGACTGGACATCCGACAGGCCGGCACCCAGGTTGAGCACACCTTGGCGCAGCTGCGCGGCGGCGTGGCCGGGCTGACGGACCAGCAGGCCGCCGAGCTCGTCATCGCCTATGAGCCCGTCTGGGCCATCGGCACCGGCGAAGTTGCCGGCCCGCAGGACGCCCAGGACATGTGCGCGGCAATCCGCGCCGAACTGGCCAGCCTCTTCGACGGCGACATCGCGGCCCGTGTCCGCCTGCTGTACGGCGGCTCGGTCAAGGCCAGCAATGTTGCCGCGATCCTGAACGAACACGACGTCGACGGCGTCCTGGTTGGCGGGGCGAGCCTGGACGCAGCGGAGTTTGCTAATATTGTCAGGTTCGAGAACCACCTGGTGACCGGCTAACCTTAGAACCTGATCCCGCACCGATGGATCCCGCACTGATGGATCCCGCACCGCACTTACCAAAATCCGCTGAAAGGCCGTCGTGGAAGTTCTTCAAATCGTTCTGCAGATCCTGCTTGGCATCACCAGCCTGCTGCTGACCCTGCTCATCCTCCTGCACAAGGGCCGCGGTGGTGGATTGTCGGACATGTTCGGCGGCGGTATGAGCTCCAGCCTGGGATCCTCCGGCGTGGCCGAGCGCAACCTCAACCGGTTTACCATCATCCTGGGCATCACCTGGGGCCTGGTCATCATAGGTCTGGGCCTGATGATGCGTTTCGCGGGCACGTCCTGACCCAACTTGCGGCACTTTAAGTCCCTCACTTCCCGCCGGTAACGACCGCGGGGCGCTAAACTTTAGGCAGTAGTGGTTTCCCCTGGACCTAGGGAGTTCTGCGATGCCTCACGTAAATGGCGGTTTCCGCGGCACCAGAGCGGGTGCAACGGTAGGAGCGCCCTCACCGGTGCAGACCGAAAATCCGGATGCGGAGCCTGTGCCCCGCATCCGGATTTCCTATTGGTGCAACAACGGGCACGAGACGACACCGGTCTTCGCGCAGCTGCCGCACGTCCAGATACCGGAACGATGGGATTGCACCCGCTGCGGCATGCCGGCGAGCAGGACACCCGGCAGCGGGATGGCCCAGCCGCCGGGGGAGCCCTTCAAAAGCCATCTGGAGTACGTGAAGGAACGCCGGACCAATGCCGAGGCGGAGCAGCTGCTCAACAACGCCCTCGCCAAGCTGCGGCACAGCCACCAGATGGACTGACCGGTCCGCGAGTGTCGACTTCTGCCCCTTGGAACGGCATTCCAAGGGGCAGAAGTCCACACTCGGCGGGCGGTTGGGGGAGTGCGGTGGTGGTTGGGGGCGTGGTCGGTGCGGCGCTCAGCGGTCCTGGCGGAAGATCAGCTGTTCCGGCACCTTCGCGGCCGCTTCCTGGTCGAGCAGCCACAGCGTCTTAGTTCGGCCCTGCGCTCCGGCGGCCGGTACCTGCACCGGGTTCGCCCCGGCCAGCGCCAGTCCAACGGCTCCGGCCTTGTCATCGCCCGCGGCCACCAGCCAGATTTCCTGCGCCGAGTTGATGGCGGACAGGGTTAACGAGGTGCGCAGCGGCGGCGGTTTCGGGGAGTCTAAGACACCAACCACCGCGGCGTCCTTGGTCCGGATTCCGGCCATCTCCGGGAAGAGCGAGGCGATGTGCGCGTCCGGGCCGATGCCGAGCAGCAGGACATCGAAGCGCGGCAGGGTGGGAGTGCTGCGGCTGGCTCCGTTTGCGGCGTCGTCGTCGGAGGCTGATTCCCCATCACCCTCAAAGCCATCGCCCTCATAGCTGCGCCGGTGTTCGTCCTCCGCAGCCGCGCCGAGCTGGCGGATGTAGTCAGCGGCGGCGGCCCCAACGTCGTCGAACTGGTCCGCGGCACCCATCTGGTGGATGCGCGCGGGGTCCGTGCCCACGCGGGAGAGCAGTGCATCCGCGGCCTGGTTGGCGTTGCGGTCCGCGGAAGCGGACTCCACGAACCTCTCATCACCCCACCAGAAATTGACCTTGGACCAGTCCACGGCGGGAGCGGCGGGGGACTC
>JBBRKU010000408.1:0-3128 GCA_038231735.1 Actinomycetales bacterium
CGGGCGTGGGCGTACTGGACGTAGAACACGGGATTCTCATTGGAGCGCTTGGTCAGCACGTCCAGATCGATGTCAATGTTGGAATCCGAGGAAAAACGCGACAGCGAGTAACGGGCGGCATCGGTGCCGACGATCTCCACCAGGTCCTCCATGGTCACCACGTTCCCGGCGCGCTTGGACATCCGCAGCGGCTGGCCGTCCTTGAGCAGGTTGACCATCTGGCCGATCATGACCTCGATCGTGTCCGGATCATCGCCCAGCGCGGCGGCAGCCGCCTTCAGCCGTGCCACGTAGCCGTGATGGTCCGCGCCCAGCATGATGATGTTCAGGTCGAAGCCACGGGAACGCTTGTTGGCGAAATAGCCAATATCCCCGGCGATGTAGGCGGCATTGCCGTCGGACTTGATCACCACGCGATCCTTGTCGTCGCCGTAGTCGGTGGATTTGAGCCACCAGGCTCCGTCATGGAAGTACAGGTTGCCGGACGTTTTCAGCTGTTCCAGCAACGCGTCGACGGCGCCGTCCTGGTGCAGCGAATCCTCATGGAAAAACACATCGAAGGTCACACCGAAGTTGTGCAGGGACTCCTTGATGTCACCGAACATTAGATCGACGCCGATGGCGCGGAACCGTTCCTGGGCATCGGGCTCTGCGAGGTCCAGGATGCCGGGCTCGGCGGCCAGCACGCGGTCCTTGATGTCCTCTATGTACGCTCCGCCGTAACCGTCTTCCGGCGCCGGCAGGCCCTTGGCGCTGGCCAGCAGCGAACGGGCGAAGCGGTCGATCTGGTTTCCGTGGTCATTGAAGTAGTACTCGCGGGTGACGTCCCCGCCCTGGGACTGGAAGATCCGCGCCAGTGAGTCCCCCACGGCGGCCCAGCGGGTGCCTCCGAGGTGGATGGGACCGGTGGGGTTGGCGGAGACGAACTCCAGGTTGATTTTCCGCCCGGCCATCGAGTCGTTGGTTCCAAAGCGTCCCCCCGCCTCCACAATCGCCTTGGCGAGTCCACCGGCGGCGGAGGCGTCAACGGTGATATTAAGGAAGCCGGGTCCGGCGATGTCCACCTTGGCCACGCCGTCAATACCGGCCAGCCGGCTGCTGAGGACTTCGGCAATCCTGCGCGGCGGGATCCCCGCCGGCTTGGCCAGCTGCAGCGCGATGTTGGTGGCCCAGTCACCGTGCTCCCGGCTCTTTGGCCGCTCCACGCGCAGTCCGGTCGGGACGGCCTCGGCCGGAACGCTCAGGTCACCGGAGGCGATCGCGTCGTGGAGGCAAGCGGTAATAGCGGCAGAAAGTTCTTCAGGAGTCACCCCCTAAGCATAAGGTGGGCGGACGCGGCGCCCCCAATCAGCTCGAGCACCTGCTCAAGGGGAATCGACCGAGACGCCTTCAGCGATCGTAGACTTCGCGACGGTGGGCGACGCGAAAGACGACGATGGTCACAATGTCGTCGTTAATCTCGTAGATGGCACTATAGTCTCCGATGCGGACCCTCCAGGCGTTTTCCGCTCCGACGATCTTCTTCGCGCCTGCGGGTCGCGGGTCTGCCTGCAGCTGGGTCAAAGCCACTTCAATGCGCCGTCGGATTCCCGTGTCGAGTTTGCGGAGCTGTTTGGAGGCTCCAGCCGTCAGGTCGACGCGGTATTTCATCCGGCAGAGCGCGTCTCGGCCTGCAGCTCAGCCAGGCTGATACGAGTGCCGTCGTCGTCAGCTTTGGCCCGGCGATAGGCAGCAAGATCCGCGGCGTCCTCAAGATCCTCGAGGAGTTCCAGGTCCTCAACGCTAATCAACGCGGCCGCGAGCTTGCCATGCTTGGTGATTCCCACGCGTTCGTGACCGAATGCGGCGGAATTAATGACCGCAGACAGCGAGTTCTTCAGGTCACCGATACTGACATTGCTTGTTGTGTATGCCATGAACCTAGAATAGCCCTTTTGGGCTATTTGGATCAATAGGCCCAAACGGCCAAAAAGGGAGATAACTAGTTTCGAAGTGGCTCAGGAGACCGGGACGCCGATCCGGGCCGCGTTCTCGTCTTCAATGAACCGCGGTTTGGAGATGACGAACGCACCGGCAACCAGCAGCCCCAGCGTCGCGAACAGGAATAGGAACGGCAGCAGCCAGCTGCCCGTGCTTGCGTGCAGGATGCCAAAGAGCAACGGCCCCAGACATGCCACACCGTAGCCGACCCCTTGGCTGAAGCCGGAGAGCGCCCCCGCGCCGGCATGCGTTCGGGTGCGCAGATTAATCAGCAGCAGCGCCAGCGGGAAGGTTCCCGGACCCAGCCCGGCCAGCGACACCCACAGCCATGTGAGGCTGGCCGGGGCCAGCAGAAGTCCCAGGTAGCCGCCAATGAAACAGCCCAGGAACACCAGGACCATCGGGAACGGGTTGGCCATCTTTCCCACAAACAACGGAACCAGCAGGCTCAGCGGAAGTCCAACGGCGGCAAACAGCGCCAGCATGCTGCCAGCGTCGGTCCGACTCAGCCCGGCCTCGGTCAGGATGCCGGGCAGCCACGCGAACATGGCGTAGGTGTTCAGCGACGTGCAGCCGAACATGAAGGCCAATCCGAGCGCCATCGGCGAGCGCCAGGGGTTGATTTTCACGGCCTTCGGGAGCACCGCGCGTCCCGGCACGGCCAAATCCGGAGGGATTCCCTCGCCGGCGCCGTGCGGGATCCCGGTTCCGGCCGAAGTATCCGCCGCCAACGGCGCGCCGGCCGCCCCGGCGCGGGACGCCGCCGTGCGGGACGCCGACGTGCGGGAACGGGTCAGCGTCGCCAGCCACGGAAGGGCGGCGATGACATTGACCCCGGCCCACATTCCGAGGGAGAACCGCCAGCCCGCCGAATCGGCCACGGGAACGGCCAGCTGCGCGGGCAGTGCGGTGCCGACGCTCAGGAGTGTGACATACAGCGCCGTCAGCAGGCCGACGCGATCCGGAAAGTACTTCTTCACCAGCGGCGGCAGCAGTACATTGCCCGCGCCCATCCCGCCCAGGGCCACGATCGAGAACAGCAGGAACAGTCCTGTGGAGGGGACAAAGACCCGGCAAACCTGGCCTACGACGGCCACCAGCATGGCCAGCACGATGAGCCATTCCAGGCTGGCCCAGCGGATCACATA
>JBBRKU010000409.1:0-3114 GCA_038231735.1 Actinomycetales bacterium
GTGGAGATCACGGACAGCGCCTACGTCGTCGCGTCCATGCGGATTATGGCACGCATCGGCACCGACGTGCTGCGCAAGATCGAGGAATTGGACGCCTTTTTCGTCCCCGCACTGCACTCCGTCGGCGCGCCCCTGGAGCCGGGCCAGTCGGATGTCTCCTGGCCGTGCAATGAGGAGAAGTGGATCGTGCACTTCCCGCAGGAGCGCTCCATCTGGTCCTATGGGTCCGGCTACGGCGGCAATGCGCTGCTGGGCAAGAAATGCTATGCATTGCGCATCGCCTCCGTGATGGCCCGTGACGAGGGCTGGCTGGCCGAGCACATGCTCATCCTGAAGCTGACCTCACCCGAACGGAAGACCTACTACGTCTCCGCCGCGTTCCCGTCGGCCTGTGGCAAGACGAACCTTGCCCTGCTGGACCCCACCGTCGAGGGCTGGAAAGTGGAGACGCTCGGCGATGACATCACCTGGCTGCGGTTCGGTGCCGATGGCCAGCTGCGGGCCGTCAACCCGGAGTCCGGGCTGTTCGGCGTTGCCCCCGGCACCGGCTGGCAGACCAACCCCAATGCCATGCGCGCCATCGCCAAGGGCAATTCCATCTTCACGAACGTGGCGCTCACCGACGACGGCGGCGTCTGGTGGGAGGGTATGACGGAGCAGACTCCGGCGCATCTGACGGACTGGCTGGGCAATTCCTGGACACCCGAATCCGGCCATCCGGCGGCGCACCCCAACTCCCGCTTCTGCACCCCGATCGACCAGATCGACATGCTGGCGCCGGAGTACAACGAGCCCAACGGCGTGCCGATTTCCGCCATCCTCTTCGGCGGACGCCGCAAGACCACCATCCCGCTGGTCACCGAGGCCCGCGACTGGTCCCACGGCATCTTCATGGGCTCCACGCTGTCCTCCGAGACGACGGCGGCTGCCTCCGGCGAGGTAGGCGTGGTGCGGCGCGATCCGATGGCCATGCTGCCCTTCATTGGCTACGACGCCGGCGACTACCTCAAGCACTGGGTCACCCTGAGCAAGACCGGCAACCAGGACAAGCTGCCGAAGATCTTCCTGGTCAACTGGTTCCGACGCAAGGCCGACGGCGGCTTCGCCTGGCCCGGATTCGGCGACAACTCCCGGGTACTCAAGTGGGCCATCGAACGCATCGAAGGCAAGGCCGACGCCGTCGAAACGCCGATCGGGTTCGTCCCGACGGCCGACGGGCTGGATCTGACCGGACTGGACATGACACCGGCCGACGTGCAGGAAGCCGTTCGGGTGGACCCGGTCGAGTGGGCGGCGGAGGTGGCCAGCATCGACGAGTGGTACCGGCAATTCGGCGGTTCCCTGCCGACCGAGCTGCTGGCCGAGCTCGAGGGGCTAAAAACCCGCCTCGCCTGACCTGCCCGTCGCCGTCGAGACCCCTGTCGGAGTGACAGTTGGCGCCCATGTTATTGAAAAACATGGGCGCCAACTGCCGTCTCAAGCTGGATCAGCCGGCGCGTGTCCGCCGGTTACTGTTGAAGGATGCGGATCAACGCCTTCTCCGATCTCTGTCTGCGCGTCGTCATGCTACTGGCCGCGACGGGCAGCGGCGAGCTCCTGACCTCCCGGCAGATCGCCGACGGCGTGGGCGTCCCCTACAACCATGTGAGCAAGGCCGTGATCCGGCTGCGGGAGCTTGGCCTGGTGGAGGTGACCCGAGGGCGCTCCGGCGGTGCCGTCATCAGTGCTGCGGGCCGGAGGGCCACTGTGGGTGCCGTGTTGCGGACGCTCGACACCCGCGCCACCGTGGCCGACTGCCACACGCCGAACGGAAGCTGCCCGCTGAGCCTTGACTGCGGACTGCAGGGTGCGCTGGCCCGGGCCCGCGAGGCCTTCTATGCCGAGCTGGACGCCGTCGTCATTTCGGAGCTGCCGCACGAGCGGCAGATGGCGCCGGTTTTTGTGACGTTAAGCACCCGAAGGCCCGCTTAACCGCGCCAACCCGCGCCACACTTCTACATCACGTAGAAATATTTCTACAAAACGTAGAAAAGAACCTAAATGCGGTATTTCAGATGCTAGTTTTGTCCTGTCGGTAGAAACCCACCTCAGGAGAAACCAATGCTTTCGGATCAGGCCCGCCCCATCATCGAAGCCACTTTGCCGCTCGTTGGTGAGCGTCTTCCCCGAATCACCCCCAACTTCTACGCCCGGCTCTTTGCGGCCCACCCGGAACTGCTGGACGGACTCTTCAGCCGCTCGAACCAGAAGAACTCCAAGCAGCAGCAGGCCCTGGCCGGGAGCATCGCCGCATTCGCCACGCACCTGGTCAACAATCCCGACACCGTGCCCGAGTCGGTGCTGTCCCGGATTGCGCACAAGCACGCTTCGCTGGGCATTGTGGAGGAGCAGTACCCGATCGTCTACAAGTACCTGTTCGAGGCGATCGCGGAGGAGCTCTCTGACGTGATCACCGAGGAGATCGCCAGCGCCTGGAGCGAGGTCTACTGGCTGATGGCGCACGCGCTGATCAAGATCGAGAAGGGACTCTACGCGGAGACGGCCAATGACAAGCCATGGTCGCCGTGGGTTCTGGTGGCCAAACAGAATGCGGGCACCGGCTCCATGACCTTCATCTTCGAGCCGGCGGATGAAACCGCCGTGAGCCCGTCCAAGCCCGGCCAGTTTGTCAGCGTGCGGGTGACCATGGCGGATGGCATCAAGCAGGTACGCCAGTACTCCCTGCATTCGGACACGCACGCGGCCCAGCGCATCTTCACGACCAAGATCGACAACGACGGCGAGGTTTCGCCGGTGCTGCACCGCGATGTCAAGGTGGGGGACGTGCTGGAGCTGTCCAATCCCTACGGCGACGTCACCTTGGGCGACGGGGACCACCCGCTGGTGCTCGCCTCCGCCGGCATCGGCTGCACGCCCACCGCATCGATCCTGCGCTCGTTGGCCGAGAAGGATTCAAACCGCGAGGTGCTGGTGCTGCACGCGGACCAGGGGATGGAAAGCTGGGCCCTGAAAGAGCAGATGAGCGCCGACGTCGAGAAGCTGGATTCCGCGCAGCTGCAGCTCTGGCTGGAACGGCCGGAGGAAGGCTTCAACAAGGGCTTCATGACGCTGGAA
>JBBRKU010000410.1:0-3106 GCA_038231735.1 Actinomycetales bacterium
GAAGCCGCCGCGCGCCGAGGTGCCTCACCTGCCTCAACCGCCGAGGCCCAAACAAGGCACAATTCAGCCGGGCCGCACCACCAAACGTTGCCGCCGGACGTTACCGATCGGGTAAGGACCAGGACCAAGCGGGGATCGATCAGGCAAAGGACACCCGTCCGTCGTACAGGTCGATCCAGATGCCGGTGGGAAAGGTCCGCACCATAGATGGAGCGCCCGGGACTAATTCGCACCCTCCCGGGGTTAACCAACACGGAGCCGGGACGCGATTCCGCGTATGACCCGCTTTGGGACCCCGACCGGAACGAGATCATGTGACGACAACGACTGACCCGGGCATCGGTTTCCGCTCTGAGCGCGGGCCCATCCTCATCGCCCTGATGCTCTCGACCGGCCTCGTTGCCATCGACTCCACCATCGTCGCGACCGCGGTGCCCTCGATCGTGCACGACGTCGGCGGGTTCGCCTCGTTCCCGTGGCTCTTTTCCGCCTACCTGCTGGCGCAGGCGGTTTCCGTGCCCGTCTACGCCAAGCTCTCCGACATGGTCGGCCGCAAGCCGCTCATCCTTATCGGCATCGGCCTGTTCCTGCTCGGATCGATCCTCTGCGGGGTTGCCTGGAGCATGCCGGCCCTCATCGCGTTCCGCGTGCTGCAGGGACTTGGCGCCGGAGCCGTCCAGCCGATGGCCATCACCATCGCCGGCGACATCTACTCCCTGGCGGAACGCGCGAAGGTCCAGGGCTACCTCGCCAGCGTGTGGGCGGTCTCCTCGGTGGTCGGCCCGACGCTCGGCGGCGTGTTCTCCTCCCTCGGCATCTGGCGCGGGATCTTCCTGGTGAACGTCCCGCTGTGCCTGCTGGCCGGCTGGATGCTCATCCGAACGTTCCACGAGAACATCCCGCGCACCCGGCACCGCGTCGACTACCTCGGGGCGGGCCTCCTCACAGTTGCCCTCAGCCTGATTATCCTCGGGGCGCTGGAGGGCGGCCAGGCCTGGGCATGGAACTCCCCCGTCAGCATCGCGGCGTTCGCGGTCGGGGCCGTCCTGTTCGCCGTGTTCGTCCTGGTCGAGCGGCGGGCGGCCGAGCCGGTGCTGCCGCCATGGGTCGTGTCGCGGCGGCTGCTCACGACGACGGCCCTGATCGCTTTCGGGGTTGGTGCGGTCCTGCTCGGCCTGACCTCCTATGTTCCGACCTTCCTCGAAGGGGCACTGTCGACCTCCCCGATCCTGGCCGGTCTGGCGCTCGCGGCGCTGACCCTGGGCTGGCCGATCAGCGCCTCCCAATCCGGGCGGCTCTATCTTCGGATCGGGTTCCGGACCACAGGCCTGATCGGCATCTCGGTCTCGGTGGTTGGCACCGCTGTTCTGGCCCTCACCGCCTCCACTCCCAATGTCTTCCTGGTCGCCGGGAGCTGCTTCATCATTGGCCTGGGACTTGGTCTCGTTGCGACCCCGACGCTCATCGCCGCCCAGTCGAGCGTCGAATGGAATGAACGCGGAGTGGTCACCGGCACCAACCTCTTTGCCCGATCCATAGGCAGCGCCCTCGGCGTCGCCGTCTTCGGCGCGGTAGCGAACGCGATCTACGCCGGCACCCCTAACGGCAACACGAACCCGCACACGATCGTTGCGGCCTCCGGCGCCGTGTTCCTGGCTGTGCTGATCGCTGCCGGGCTGACCGTCGTCGCCGTTATCGCGATGCCCGCCGTGAGACGCGGGGCCACCGCGCATGCGGCGCCGGCGCAGGTCAAGGCGCACGTGCCCAAAGATCAGAACTGCTGACCACCTCACACATCGGGGACAGCAGTTCCACCCGGATCATGCCGGAAGCGCCGGCAGCCGAAGAAGAACTCATCCACATCGGTGCCCGGCATGGGTAGCGGGTCCGAGCACCAGCCTGGATCGCCAGCCGGCGCCGGACCTGCCCGTGATGCCGGTGCGCGGTGATACCCAGGCACCGCCGCGGGGTCAGTGCCTCCGGAATGCGTCCTTGACCTTTTCCCCGGCCTGCTTCATATCGGCCTTCATCTGCTGGCCCCGACCTTCAGCCCTCAGCCGTTCGTTGCCGGTAGCATCACCGTCCGCTTCCTTGCCCTGGCCATGAAGCTTCTCGGTGCTGTTGTGGAACTTCTTACCTATTCCCATCGTGATCCTCCTTATGAGACCGTCACGCCATGAGACCGTCACGCCAGCAAAGCTGCCGGCGTCACCGGCACCTCAATTCTAGTAAGCCCAGGCCGCGGGAGCTCCTTACGACGAGCCCCATCTGGTGTCACTGCTCCCGCCAAGCGGCCAGACCGAGGATTCCACCCGACGCCAGTAACCCGCTGGCCCGGTTGGGCGGGGCCAGGAAGGTCTCCGTCTCCAGGCTGACCACCAGCCGGCTGCCCAGATAGGCCACATCGGCCAGGATCTGGTCCCAGTGCCGGTACTGGACGTCGTGTCCTTCACCGTCGTAGACCCGCTCCTGGACGACGTTCGGCAGCGCGGAACGCCACCGGCTTAGATGGGACAGGGGAACGAGCATGTCCGCCGCGCCCCAGTAGAGAAAGACTGGCGCGCCCACGGCACCCAGCCCGGGGAGCGGCACCGTGCGGCACAGCCTGAATGCCTGCGCCAGTCCATCAGGAGCGGCGTCGCGTCCGCGGGCAAAGACGCCCCGGGTGGCCTCCTCCACCACTGAGTCATCGAAGCCCGGGATCCGGTGTACGGCGCTCTCCGGCGGAAATGCCCACCACCTGACCGGGTCCGCTGCGACGTCTGCTGCTTCCCACTGCGGTTCCGCTTCGTCGACGGATTCGGAGTAGGCGCAGGCCAGATGCAGCGACCTCACCCTGTCGGGATTCCCGGCCGCGACCCGAGCAGCGTAGGGTCCGCCGCCGGAAATGGCGACAAGGGACACCTGGTCAATGCCGAGACTGTCCAGCAGGGACCAGACGTCGGCCGAATATTCATCGAATCCGACCTCGGGGTTGAACGGTGTCTGCCCCAGTCCATTGCGTTCCACCGAGATGATCCGGATCTGCAGCTGTTCGCGGAAGGAGCGCGCGAATTCCAGCAGCCGGAAGGCCCGGACGGTGGTGCCGGCCCCGCCCAGGAACAGC
>JBBRKU010000411.1:0-3102 GCA_038231735.1 Actinomycetales bacterium
GGGCCGCCGCCGCGCAGCGGCGGCTCGCGACGGCGGCCCCGGCCACCGCACTGGCGATCAACATGCATCTGGTGTGGACCGGCGTCGCCCGTGTGCTGTCCGAACGGGGTGACGATTCGCTGCACTACGTGCTGACCGAGGCGGCAGCGGGGGAGCTCTATGCCTTCGGGAATTCGGAGGCCGGCAATGACTCCGTGCTCTTCGACTCGAACACGGTCGCGGAGCCGCAGGGGGACGGGTCCTATGCCTTCACCGGCACCAAGATCTTCACCAGCCTCTCCCCGGCCTGGACGCGACTGGGGATCTTCGGCAAGGACACCAGCGGGAAGGAGCCGGAATTGGTGCACGCGTTCATCACCCGCAGCACGCCCGGCTACGCCATCCGGGAGGACTGGGACACCCTTGGCATGCGGGCGAGCCAATCCAACACCACCGTGTTGGAAGGGGTCGTGGCTCCGGCCGCCAGGGTCTTCCGCAAATTGGCGGTCGGGCCGAGCGCGGACCCGCTGATCTTCGCCATCTTTGCCTGCTTCGAAACCCTGCTGGCGGCCGTCTACACCGGCATTGGCGAGCGGGCGCTGCAACTGGCGGTGGAAGCGGCCAAGCGGCGTACGTCGCAGAAATACGGTGGCCGGTCCTATGCCCAGGACCCGGACATCCGCTGGAAGGTGGCCGAGGCCGCCATTGCCATGGACGGCCTTTACCCCCAGCTGGACGGTGTGACCGGGGACGTGGACTCCCTCGTTGACCACGGCGCATGGTGGTTCCCGAAGCTGGTGGGGCTCAAGGTGCGGGCCACCGAAACGGCCCGCGACGTCGTCGACCTCGCCATCCGCGTCTCCGGTGGCGGCACCTACTTTGCCGGCAGTGAGCTGGGACGGCTCTACCGGGACGTGCTGGCCGGGATCTTCCACCCCTCCGACGGCGAATCCGCCCACAACACGGTGGCGAACGCCTGGCTAGGGCCGCTGGAGGAGTAAACGGCGCTACGTCGTGCGCTCCACCCGCAGGATCTTGCGGCGCAGCCAGTACTGGCGGCCGCCGCCGACGTAGAGCCGGCTGCGTTCCAGTTCCCACTTGCCGTACTCGGCATGCTCGGTGAGCCGCTGCCGCGCCGCCGGCAGCGACTCAGACGGTGCCACCGTCAGCACCAGGTATTCATACTGGCGGGCGTAGTCGCGTTCCCTCGATACCGACCCTGCGGTGAATTGTTCCCTCATTGCCCTCTATTGTCCCTAAAAAACGGCCCGCGTCCAGCTTCGCGGCAGAAGTTTTTCCTGCTCCCGGAGCCGGTCTTACATGTTCCGCATGGCACTGGTAGCGTCTAAGCATGAGCATAGATCCGCGTGTCGCGCTCCAGTCATTAACCGCCGCTTTAGAGGAACACCTGGCCGCCGCGGCCACCCGTCGTGGGGATGACGATCCATCGGTGGAAGCTGGGTACTTGGCGATCATGGATGCTTTCGAGGTATACGAGGAAGTCCTCTACGACACCTACAACGAGGTGACCCCGCTGGTCATCTACGACGAAGATGACGACGACGAGGATGACGACGACGACGGGAGCCAAGTTCTCGTCGGTGATGTGGACGACGAGGATCTGGAACCGATCGAGGACTGAACGCGGGCCGGTCGCAGTGTCCGGGACTGAATTGCGCAACATCTGGGAGGAGCAGTGCTGGCTGGCAGCAGATTGCCGCCATCGTGCTCCTGCTGGCCGCCGTGGCTGTGGTGTGGAGATACGGGGGTTTGAGGGCCCGGTTAACCGTGCAACAGGGTCAGGCGCCCGGCCCCGCCGTCAGGTAATTGTGGACTTCAAAGAAGCTGACCTCCGGCGGTTCCAGAACCCCGGCTGCCGTGGCGGCCGGCATGATCTGGTCGCGGGCGAATGCGTCGAAGACTTCTTTGGATTCCCAGACGTCGGTAATGCGGACGTCACCGTCGGTCTGCGTCACCCAGTGGAAGAGCCCGCCGGGGGCTCCGGGTCCGCCCGGGGCGAATTTTAATGTGGCGATCACCTGGTCGTACTGTTCCAGGGTGCCGCCGCGGAAGACTTGGACTACTGCTATTGCCATCGTGCGCTCCTCATTGACCGAGGGTTGACGAGCGTCAGCCTAGATCTGAAACGCTAGACCTGGTTCAGGAAGCGGTCAATGGGACGATCAGTTGGCCAGTGCGGAGACCTCATCCAGCACGGATTCGATCTGTTCCGGCAGCGGCTTCAGCGAGGCATCGAGGATCTGTTCCAGCTGGCTCGTAGTCCGGGCGCCCACCACGGCGCCTGCAACGGCGGGCCGGCCCAGCAGCCAGCTCAGCGCGACGTCCAGCGGCTGCCGGTCCAGTCCCTTGGCCGCCGTGACCAGTGCCTCAGTGATGCGCGCCGGGTGCCCGGAGAGATACGGCTGGACGTAGCCGGCAAGGGTATCGCTGGCGCCCCGGGAATCCGAGGGGATCTGGCCGCGGTACTTCCCGGTCAGGACGCCGCGGCCCAGCGGTGCCCAGCACAGCAGTCCGGAACCGACGTGCTCGGCCGCCGGGGCCAATTCGCGCTCGGCGGAGCGTTCGACCAGTGAGTACTCCACCTGGTTGGCCACCAGTGGTGCACCGGAGAGACCGGCGGAGCGGGCCAGCTGCCAGCCGCTGTAGTTGGAAACGCCCGCGTAGCGCACCCGCCCGCTGGTGACCGCGTGGTCAAGGGCGCTCAGGGTCTCCTGCAGCGGCACGTTGTCATCCCAGGTGTGCGCCAGCCAGAGGTCAAGGTGGTCGGTTCCCAGCCGTGCCAAGGTGGCGTCGAGGGAGGCGAGCATCGCCCGGCGGGAGGTGTCCACCATCCGCTTTCCGTCGCGCCGGGTGATGCCGGCCTTGGAGATCAGAACGACGTCGGTGCGCGCAACGACGTCGCCGATCAGCGACCCCAGGATGGCCTCGCTGCGTCCTTCGCCATAGCTTACCGCGGTATCAACGGTGGTGCCGCCGGCTTCAACGAAGGTGCGAAGCTGCTCCCGGGCCGCGTCGTCGTCGGTGTCAGTTCCCCAGGACATGGTGCCCAGTGCAAGGGCGGAAACGCGCAAACCACTGGCGCCTACGTATCGTTGCTGCATA
>JBBRKU010000412.1:0-3100 GCA_038231735.1 Actinomycetales bacterium
ACCCCGCCGCGATCCGTCCGTCCGGCCAGCGGACCGCGACCGCTGAGACCTTCCAGCCCTGGTTGGCCAGACCCGTTCCGGTCGGGTCGGGGTACTCAAGGAAGCCGTCCCCGACGGAATCCCCGTAGCGCACCATCCAGGCCAGCGCCGCCTCGCACGCGTCCAGCAGCGGTTCCACCTGGTCATCCGGCATCCCTGCCTGCCAGGCGTCGTGGAGCAGGCACACCCACAGCGGGGTGGCATCAACGGTGCCGTAGTACAGCGGCGGCAGGTGCAGGTCCACGCCCTGGTTCTCGCTGGGGATGCTGAAGCCGCCGCGGCGGAGTTCATGCGGGATCTTGCCCGGTTCCTCCGCCGTTGCCGGATCCACCTTGGTGCCCTGGAAGGCCGCCAGCGTGCGCAATGTTCCGGCGGCCCGGGAAGGATCATGCGCCAGCAACAGGCGAGCCGCCCACAGCGAATCGCGGCCGAAGAGAGTGAAATACCAGGGCGCCCCGGCCGCCAGGAAGCCCTCCGGAGGGCCGTCCGGCGTCGTCAGGCGCAGACCCGCCAAATCCGAGGCGGCCTGGGCGGCGAGCCGGCCCAGGCGCGGATCCGGGTGGTCCCGGCAATGCCGCTCAAAATCCGGTGCGTGCCAGGAGTCGGCGGCCACCACCGGGGCCAGCGGATCGGTTCCGCTGAGCCGCCAGCCGATCTCAGCGCTTCCGTGGGCTGGCAGCTCCAGGGTCCAGGCGACGACGGCGGAGGGGGAGGCCTGCGCTGCCGGGCCTGGCTGGGGGCCGACGACGACGGTGCCCCCTTCCGGTGTCAGGGCCGCGGTCACACGGCTGTCGTCGTCATTCTCCCCGTCGTCGCTACCCCAGCGCAGGACGCCCTCGGCGACCTCCGCGCGCAACGGCCGCACCGTCCCGCCGCTGCGGACCGCGTCCATTCCGGCCAGGTCGGAAGCGAAGCGCAGGCTGATCTCCACTGTGGCCCCGGCGTCGCTGCGCGAATCAACCCGGATGGTTTCCCTGACTCCGGATGGCGTGACCAGCAGCGAACGGCTGAGCTGGTAGACCGGGGCATTGCCGGCCGGACCGGGGCTGCGGTAAAGGAAGCGGGCGGTGGCTTGCTGGCCTACGCGGGCGGGCCGCGAGTGGACCTGCACCGCTTCCGGTTCAACGCCGTTGATGCACAGCACCGCCTCGGAAAGCAGCCGTGTGTCGCCCAAATAGATGCCCTGCGCGCCGGATGGGCGTAGCTGGCCGTCGGGTCCCAGCCACAGCTGGTACGGCGCCGCGACGGAGGGGGAGAGGGTGTGGAGGAAGGGCTGCCGCGACTCTGCGGGTGCATTCTCGGTGACCATGGTCTATTTCACCACGTCCAGGGAAGCTTGCATTTAGGTTCCCTAACTATTAGGCTACCTAACTATGGGTAAAGATGAGCTGCGGAGCCTGGCCGCCCGCTATCGGGAAAGTCTGCGGCATGCCGTCTATCTGATCCGTTCCCTGGATGCGGATGGTGAACTGAGCACCGCACAGGTGAGCACGCTGAATATGGTGGCGGACGGGCCGGCGCGGGTGAGCGACATTGCCCGCAACGGTGGCGTGAAAGTCCCCAGCGCCACCGAACAGATCATCCGGCTGGAAGCGGCCGGGCTTCTCTCCCGGGGACAGGATGCCCGGGATGCACGGGTGGTGCTGGTCAGCGTGACAGTTGCGGGCCGGGAGGCCGTGGCGACGGCCAACGACCGCCGGAACGCACTGCTGGCCGGACATCTCGCGACGCTGACGGAAGCGGACCGCGAGGCAATCGCGCGCGCCATCCCGGCGATGGACAAGCTCAACCGGTCGCTGACCAGCTAACTTCCGACCGGAAAAGCACGGCCAGAAGAGCGCAGCCAACAAAGCACAGCCAGAAGAGCGCAACAAGCCAGCCGCACGCTGGCAAACCGAACCAAAAGGAGGGCCCGTGGCGGCCAACATGGCAGAAACTGCTGCCGAGGAAATAGAAGAAACGCTGCACGCCGAAAAGGCGTCCATGCTCAAGCAGCCCAAGGCCGTCTGGGCCACTGCCCTGGCCGCGGTGTTTGCCTTCATGGGCATCGGTCTGGTGGATCCGATCCTGCCCGCCATTGCGGTCAATCTGCAGGCCAGCCCCAGCCAGGTGTCACTTTTGTTCACCAGCTACTTCCTGGTCACCGCGGTAGCGATGCTGATCAGCGGATTCGTCTCCTCGCGGATCGGCGGCAAGAAGACGCTCATGATCGGGCTGGCCGTGATCGTGGTGTTCGCCTCGTTCTCCGGCCTGTCCGGCAATGTGGCCACCCTGGTCGGCTTCCGCGCGGGCTGGGGCCTGGGCAACGCCCTCTTTGTGGCGACCGCCCTCGCGGTGATGGTGGGCGTCGCCAGCGGCGGAGCGGCCACTGCCGTCATCCTCTATGAGGCGGCCCTGGGCCTGGGGCTTTCGCTCGGCCCGCTGCTGGGCGCCGTGCTGGGCGGCTGGCAGTGGCGGGCGCCGTTCTTCGGCACCGCTACCCTGATGGCCGCAGCCTTCATCGCGTTGCTGGTGCTGCTGCCCAAAACTTCCGCTCCGGCCAAAAAGACCCGGCTGAGGGATCCGCTGCTGGCACTGGGGCACGCGGGACTGCGGACGACGGCGTCCAGCGCCCTGTTCTACAACTACGGCTTTTTCACGATCCTGGCTTTCACACCCTTCATCCTCCACATGGACGCCTACGGGATCGGCGCGGTGTTCTTCGGCTGGGGTGTCGCGGTGGCCGTGTTTTCCGTGTTCGTTGCCCCGGTCCTGCAGCGCCGCTTCGGGGCAACCCGGACCCTGATGGCCACCCTCGGTGCGCTGCTGCTGGTCCTGGTGGGGCTGGGGGTTGCGGCCGGCCACTCGATTCCGGCCGTCGTAGCCCTGGTGATCGTCGCCGGAGCACTGCTGGGCATCAACAACACGCTCTATACCGGTGAGAACGACCCTGGGCCATTTCCCATCGCGCCAAATACTCCCATCGAGGGTGGTAGTGACAATCATACGATCACCGTGCAGGAGGACCCCAATTCGCCCAACGGCATCGGCAAGATTATCGAGACATTCCAAACCGTGACAG
>JBBRKU010000413.1:0-3090 GCA_038231735.1 Actinomycetales bacterium
CCCCAAAGTCTTAGGTCATACACTCAGGGACCCGGGAAACCCCTTCCGACCAGGACAAACGTTCCCGGACCGAACGCTAGCCAGGAAACTCGCGCTAGCCGAAGCAATAGTCGACGACGACGGCGGGGCGGGCGCGACGGCGGAGCTCGACGGGTGCGGCGGGGGCTCGCGGCCCGGGCGCGGAAAAGGCCCGGGAACCATTCGGTTCCCGGGCCTCCTTCTGCCATTTCCGGCGCGGTGGTCTTCAATTCCCCCGGCTACGAGCCGGAAGAGCGACCCGCCGGCCGGACGATGCAGCCGCTGTGAATAGCGGCAGGCTACGATCCTGTGGTTGCGCCGACGCCGGTGTTAGCCGGTCCGGTGGGCCCATCGCTGGGAGCAGTAGTACTGCCCGAAGGACCGGGAGCCGCGCTGGAATTACCGGTGGCTCCACCCGGGGCGGCGGTGCCCGCCGTGGACTGCAGGTGCTGCTGCAATTGCTGGATCTGCTGTCCGTAGCCGCCGTCCAGGGCCGTGCTCTTGACCTTCTGGGCCTGAGTGGCAACATCCGGGCCGGTCGCGCCGGCCAGGGCCGTCAAGTCCTTCTTCAGGTTGTCCGGGAGCCGGCTGAAGAACTGCTGGTTGGAAACAGCCTTCTTGGCCAGACGCTGGGAAGCGTCGGCGGCCTGCTGGCCCTGGCCAACTGCGGCCTTCAGATCGGAGACCAGCGACTTTCCGGCCCGATCGGTGGAGTCCTGCTGCGGGCCGAAGAGGTGGCTGGCCACCGTCTTGGCCTGGTCGCCATAACCGCCATTTAGCGCCGTCGTCCTGATCTTCTGCGCCTGAGTGGTGGCATCCTCCGGGGACGTCGAGCTGGCCAGCGCCTTCAGGTCCGTCTGCAGCGCAGCCGGGAACCGGGCGAAGAGCTCCTGGTTGTTCACCAGCCTGGTGGCCAGCTCCTTGGCCTTGGCCGCATCGACGTGGCCCGGGGCACTGCCCTGGGTACCGCCGTCGGCCGGGTTCGCAGAGAACGCGGCCCTGATGTCACCCAGCAGGCCGGCGTTCTGGGCTCCGGCCTGAACGGTGGAGGACACCGCCGCCGGGGTGGCGGCATTCGCTCCCGCGACGCCGACTCCGGCCAGCGCCCCCACGGTGAGTACCGAGGCGGCGGCGATGATGATGGGCTTCCGGGCGGAAGAGGTGGGGTGTGACTTGGTGTACCGGGTCATGTAAAGAATTTCCTTTCGGTTGACTCTGGCGTACCCCTCCACGCTAAAAATGCTGCTTGACCGAAAACTGGCAGAAGCCTGAATTTTCGCTGGACGCGGGTCTTTTCGCGAGACTCGATGCCGCGCCTCGGCCCGTGCTCACGGCGATTCGAGGAAAAGCAGAATCGGCCAAAATTGATCCCGACACACCCGGTCGGGCCGCACGGAGGCCTTTGTGCGGAAGCTTGCCGGAATGCCGGACCCCCGAGCGCTGTTGGGCTGGTCATGAAGCAAATCGGATTCCTGTCCTTTGGCCACTGGGGCCCGGTGCAAGGCTCGCGCACCCCTACCGCCGCCGACGCTCTGCTCCAAAGCATCGACCTGGCCGTTGCGGCCGAGGAACTGGGCATCGATGGGGCATTCTTCCGGGTGCATCACTTTGCCCGCCAGCTGGCCTCGCCGTTCCCGCTGCTGTCGGCGATCGCGGCGAGAACCAGCCGGATCGAAATGGGCACGGCGGTGATCGACATGCGCTACGAGAATCCGCTCTACATGGCGGAAGAGGCCGCGGCCACGGATCTGATCAGCGCCGGGCGGCTGCAATTGGGTATCAGCCGCGGCTCGCCCGAGCCAGCGTTGGACGGTCCGGCGGCGTTTGGGCACGTTCCGAGGCAGGGGGAGACCCCTGCGGACATGGCCCGCCGGCACACGGAAGTATTCCGGCACGCCCTCACCGGTGCCGGTGTTGCCAGGGCGGATCCGCACTACCATCTGGGCGGCACCGGCCTGCTGCCGGTCCAGCCGTCGTCGCCCGGGCTCTCGGAGCGGATTTGGTGGGGTGCCGGAACCCGCGGGACGGCCGTGTGGGCGGCGCGGCAGGGGATGAACCTGATGAGCTCCACTCTGCTGACGGAGGACACCGGGGTGCCGTTCGACCAGTTACAGGCGGAGCAGATCCGGCTCTTCCACGAGACCTGGAACGAGGCCGGGCATGCGCACCGGCCCCGGACCTCGGTCAGCCGTAGCGTACTGCCCGTGGTCGACGACGAGGACCGCTACTACTTTGGACTGCAGGCGCAGGCGGAGAGCCGGGATCAGGTGGGGGTGATCGACGGGGCGGTCTCCCGCTTCGGCAAGAGCTACATTGGCGAGCCCGATGTGTTGGCCGAACAGCTGGCCGCCGACGCCGCGGTGCAGGCCGCCGATATGCTGCTGCTGACCGTGCCGAACCAGTTGGGCGTCGAGTACAACGCCAAGTTGCTGGCGAACGTCGCGCAACTCATTGCCCCGGCGCTTGGGTGGCAAGCGAGGCGGTGATGGGCGAGGACGGCGGCGGCCGGCACGGCCGCTGCGAACGTCCTTCGCGAACGGACGCTATCTGCTCGCTTGGCGGCGTCAAGCGAGCAGATAGCGACTGTTCGCGGGGCAACCGGACAGTTACCGACTTTTCGCGGGGCAACGGACCGGTTGTCGAACATTTGCCCAACCTGTGGGTTTACAGACCGTTAGCTTAAGTCCGCGGGCTCGGGTTCCGTGACCGCCGCTGCCTGCGGTTCGGGCGTGCCGCGCTTTTCCCTGGGCCCCGGCGGGTACGCGGCCGCTCGACCAGCCAGAGTGATGACAAGGGCGACGGCGGCGGGAACGGCGGCTGCCAGCGGCACCAGCAGCGCCCCCACGGTGGTGAGTGCAACCGCCCCGTAGACCGCGCCGATGGCGATCCCGATCTGTATGGTCAGCACGGTCAGCCCGTTGGCGGCGTCACGGTGCTCCTTGCCCGCGCGCAGGATGGCCGCCTGGTTGTAGATCCCGATCGCGCCCAGGCCCGCACCCCATACGGCCAACAGGCAGCCGGCTCCGATCAAGGTCCGGCCGACAAACGGCAGCAGCACGAAGGCGGCGATGA